>NZ_LZLU01000114.1:0-77437 GCF_001673415.1 Mycobacterium sp. 1165196.3
CCTTGTCATCTACTCGGCCCCGCTGACCGTCCTGGCGCTCTTGATCGCTGTCAAACTGATCTCGGTTGCGTGGTGGCGGGGGTGGCGGCGCTTCCGGCGGCGCGTTGAGCGCACTTCTCTTAACCGCCAACCTGTTTGCCGCGTCGTCACGGATGGCGCGCCGTTGCGGGTCCCAGTCGGCGTTGCCGGAAAAGCAGCCGCCCGGCGCGGCGTCGACGACGGCCAGCGCACTCGCGTAGCGTTCGTCGGCGCGTACGCGGTCCCCCGCCACCGCCGCCGCCCGTCGCCGTCGCACCCGACGGCCGGGAGATCCCGCCACGACGGCTCGACCCGGCTAACGGCGATCCCCTCGACAAGTTGCAGCAGGTGCTGCAGGATGCGGCCGGCGCCGCGCCGCCGGGGGAGTCGCCGTAAGGGTGTGTCAGTGTCGTGGCATGAACGAACCGTGTCCCTGCGGCAGCGGCGAAACCTATCCCGCGTGTTGCGGGCCCTTGCATGACGGTGAGTCGCAGGCCCGAACGGCCGAGGCGTTGATGCGCTCGAGGTATTCGGCATTTGCGCGCGGCCACGCCGACTACCTATTTCGCACCTGGCATCCGCGTACCCGGCCACCCGAGGTGACCGTCGACCCCAGCATCACCTGGACCGGTCTAGAGGTAAGCGACACCGTCGCGGGCGGGGCCGACGACAATGCCGGGGAGGTGGAATTCACCGCCCGCTACGAATCCGCCGGCCGCGCCGGCAGTCTGCATGAGCGCAGCCGCTTCGAGCGCCGCGCCGGCCGATGGTTCTATCTCGACGCCGTCGCGAAACGGTCTCTCTGATTTGGAGCGAGTGACGGGATTTGAACCCGTGTGTACGGCTTTGCAGGCCGCTGCCTAACCACTCAGCCACACCCGCACAGGTCGCAACGATGCCACCGCACGCGGCTGTTGCCCAGAGTTTGCCTCGGCGCGATCATTTCGTTGAGCCGGCCGCGGGCCAAGGACGCCAGCGAGCGTAAGTCCACTGCGAAAAACCAAGCCAATTTCCACGGTGCGCTTACGCTCGCGCTAGCGCCCGCCCTGCCTGCGCGGCCCGTCCGCGCTCGCACCCGCCGCAGCGGTTCGTCAGGCGTTTTGCTCCAAGTGTTCGGCGGTCGTTGAGCTACGACGGGCTTCCTGCGGATAAACTTGCGGTGTCGGAGTTTTAGGTGGTGGCGTGAAAGTCATTGGTGCGCAATGATCGAGTCTGGTGGCGACGCCGATCTGGCCGCGCTGGAAGTCATGCGGTCCGACGAGGATGCAGCCGCGGGTTTTCGGGAGTGGCTGGCCGCCGCACAGCGGGCCGGTCAAAGAGTGCTGAGGGAGCCAGACGGCACATACGTGCTATGGCGCCGCGACGACGTCCTCGCCGCCATACGCGATGGCGAGACTTTCGCCAGCCGCCAGGGCGAACTGATGCCCGGCAACCCGCCCTTCGGGCCTTACCGGAAAATAATGGTCGAGCTGTTGTTCACGCCGGGGAATTCGCGGGACATGCTGAGGCCCGTGCGGGGGATCATCGAAAGAATCGTCGGCGCCGTAGCGGCGAGACGGGACAGCTGCGATGGTGCGGGTGTCGCTGACGTTGTCTGGCGCGCAGCATTCGTCACGATCTGCGGGCTGCCTACAGACCTCGCTCCCGACGCGGTCAACGTCGAACTGGTGGGGGCGATCCGCCGAGCGCCACAGGGCGGCCCCGATGTGATCAGCCTTCTCGCCACCGAACCGCTCACCGACCTAGAAGTACTGGGAGTGATGGGCTCGGTGGGCCGCGGGGTGAGTTTTGCGTCACTAGCCATCAAGGCCGGATTGGCGGTGCTGGCGCGGCAGCCGATACTTCAGCGGGAGCTACGCGAAAACCCAGATCGGCAAGGCAGGTTCATCGAGGAGCTGCTGCGGTTGGATGGTGGGGCGAAGACCGTCTCACGAATCACCAGTCGCAGCATTACAATCGGCGACACGACGATCCCAGCCGCGTCCCCCGTCGAGTTGTGTGTCGGGCTGGTTCACCGTGACGAGACCGACGACATGTCGGGTCACAGCATCAAACTGAATGGTCCGCAACGTCATTGGAGTTTTGGGGGAGGCCCGCACCGTTGTCCTGCGTCGCATCTGGCCCGGGATCTGCTGAGCGCGTTCTTTGAGGTGTGGCTTGCCGAGGTCCCGTTTTTCTGGTTCGACTGGAACGGTGGCGATGTCCCCAGAGCGTGGCATCCCAAAGCCTACAGCGCTCGGCCAGCAGTGATTTTCGACGATTGGTTTCCGGTGCACGTGCCGCTCAGGTGGCGACCAGACCGGTGAGTACGGAGGGATCGGGCTTAGCGCGCAAGACGCCGCGAGCGTAAGTCCACTGCGAAAAACCAAGCCAGTTTCCGTCGTGTGCTTACGCTCGCGACTCGATGAAGGCCGGTCAGAGGCCGATGTAGACGGCCTTGGTGTTGAAGTAGGCCTCGATACCCTTGCGGCCACGCTCGCCGCCCCAGCCCGACTGCTTGTGGCCGCTGATCGGCATCGACGGGTCCGCCGCGAGGGAGGAATTCACCCAGATCTGGCCCGCGCGAAGCTCATTCACGACGCGGTGGGCGCGGGAGAGGTTCTCGGTCCAAATCGAACCGGCCAACCCGTAGTGCGTGTCGTTCGCGGCGGCGATCACCTCGTCCTCGTCGTCGAACGGGATCACACAGCCCACCGGCCCAAAGATCTCTTCCTTGATCAGGCGCATTTCGGGTGTGGTGTTGGTGATGATCGTCGCCTCGTAGAAGTAACCCTTGCGGTCCATCGGCTTGCCGCCGGTAATCACCTGCGCGCCACCGGCCACGCCGTCGTTGACGATGCCTTCGACCCGCTTGCGTTGTTTGTCGCTGATCAACGGGCCCAGCACGGAGTCCGGATCATCGCTGCCGCCCATCGGCAGCATCTGGGCGAATCCCGCGAGGCCCTCGACCACCTTGTCGTAGATGCCGCGCTGGACGTAAATGCGCGAGGTGCACGAGCAGTTCTGCCCGGAGCCGGCGAGCAGGCCCATGCCAGCGCCCATGATGGCCTTGTCGAGGTTGGCGTCGTCGAACATGATCAGCGGCGACTTGCCGCCGAGCTCGAGGGTGAGCCGCTTGAGGTTCCCCGCCGCCGCCTTCACGATCAGCCGACCGACCTCCGTCGACCCGGTGAACGAGATCTTGTCGACGTCCGGGTGCGCGGTGAGCGCGGCGCCGGTGGTCTCGCCGTAACCGGTGATGACGTTGAGAACGCCGTCGGGCAGACCCGCCTCGCGGAAGATCTCCTCCAGTTTCAGCGCGGTCAGCGGCGTCTCCTCGGCGGGCTTGAGGACCGCGCTGCATCCCGCCGCCAGCGCCGGCGCGACCTTGAGCATCGCGACGAAAAACGGTCCGTTCCAAGGGATGATGAGGCCGACGACGCCGACGGGCTCGAGCTGGGTGAAGGTGTGGTAGGTCTCCCAGGTGCCGAGCAGGCCGTCAGAGACGAGATTGGCCGACTCGCCGTGGATCTTGCCGACCCAGCCGGCGTAGTACTTCAGCATGTCTACCGAGACCGGGATGATGTGGCCCGCGGCCGTCAGGTTCATCCCGTTGTCCTGCGACTCGAGCGCGGCCAGCTCGTCTTTGCGTTCCTCGATGATGCGCGCCGCGCGGAAGAGCACGTTGGCGCGGTGCGATGCGGGCGCCTTGCGCCACACCCCCGACTCGAAGGTCTCGCGTGCCCGGGCCACGGCCGCGTCGACGGCCGCCTGGTCGGAATCGGGGACCTCCGCGATCTGCTCCTCGGTGGACGGGTTGAAGACCGCAATGGTGTTACTCAATGTTCCTCATAGCCCTTCACTCGCGGGGAATGCTGTCGTCGCCCGACAGAGGTTACGCGCTTAACCAAGGGGTGTCCAGTACGCATCGAAGACCGCGGCGAGCCTGCAACCTAGGTGGATTCCGCTGGTCACCGCCATGGCGAACAGGAACCGAGGCCCGCGGGGCGCGACTTTGACCCCTGCCCGAACCCCCGCCTGGACGGCTAGATTGACCCCTATGCGGGTTGTTCGTCTGTTCGGCGCGGTCCTGACGATCCTCGTAGCGGGGCTGCTCTGGGCAACCCCGGCCGGGGCGCAGCCCCCGTTCAAGCTCACCGACCACATCACCGACAGCACCGGCGTGCTGACGGCTTCCGACCGGGCAGCGGTCAGCGAAGCGCTCGACCGGCTCTACCGCGATCGGCACATTCAACTGTGGGTCGTCTACGTCGACAACTTCAACAGGTTCAAACCCGACAACTGGGCCGATAAGACACGCAGCGCCAGCGGGATCGGCGACCACGACGCGTTGCTGGCCGTCGCCACCAACACCAAGCTGTACGCGTTCAGCGTGCCCCCACAGGTGCCGGGCCTGACACCGGCAGAGTTGAACAGCTTGCGCAGCAACCAGATTGAACCCGTGCTCGGCGCCAAGAACTGGGGTGGTGTGGCGGTCGCGGCGGCCGACGGGCTGGACAAATCGGCCAGCTCGCCCAAGGCGGCTGGCTCGTCAAAGTCGAGCTGGCTGCCGGTCGCGATCGGCGTCATCGCCGTCGTGGTCGTCCTGCTGCTGTTGCTTCTGCTGTTTCGCGCACGCCGCCGCCGGCGCGCGAGCACTACCGGTGGACAGGTGGCCGTGGACGGCGGCGATCCTCCGTTGCAGCAGGCGTTGTCGACCGCCGACGCCAGGGTGCGCCAGATCTCTGACTATGCCGCCAGGCATCGCGCCACCATCGGATCCGAGGCCCAGGCCAGGCTCGACGACGCGAAACGGCACCTGGCAGCGGCGCGCGACAAGGAAGCGGGCAACCAGGACGAAGCGATTGCTTACGCCAACCGGGCATCGACGCTGGCCGCGCAGGCGCAAACGCTGGCCAATGCCGATGTGCTCGCCGCGCACCGCACGCCGCGACGACGCGGCAACGCGTCGACCCGGTGATCGCCGAAAGAGAGCCGCGTAGCTATCGATAGCTTGCACGCAGCAGCGCCACCGCCTGTTCGACGGTGTCCTCGATATTTCGCGTCGCGTCGACCCGCAGCACGGAGCGTTGCTCGTCGGGAGGCGTGAAAGCGGCTCGCAGCTCAGGCCACAACTCGATGCGCGCATCCGAGACGACGCCTCGCTCGGTGGCGCGACGCTCGAGACGCGCCATCAGCGTGGCGTCGTCCGCGTCGCACAGGACCACGTGAAGATCGGCGCCGAGTCGATGTGCAAGCTTTTGCATCCGGGCCCGCTCGGCCGGATTGCCGAACGTGGCGTCGACGACCACGCCGCGGCCGCGGCGTAACCAGCGGCCCGCGTCGCGGCGCAGCGCAGCGTATGTAGTCCGCGTCGTTGCGGGGTCGTAGAGACCGGAGCCGAACGCATCGGTGCCACGCTGGGTGGGTTCGATTCCCGCCATCCTCTTGCGCGCCACGTCCGACGAGAGGTGCACCAGCCCGAATCGGCCGGCGAGAGAGCGCGCCAATGTCGTTTTGCCGCTTGCCGGAAGGCCCATGGTGACCACCATCGGTGGTCGTGGCAGGCCACCCGCATGCGCCCAGGCCAGGTCGAAGTAGGCCCGCGACTCCGCGATGAGTTGATGCCCTTCACCATCGGGAGTCTGTTCGGTTTGGGCCAGCCGTAGGCTGCGGACCTTGCCGCGAACGTAGGCGCGATAGCACGTGTAGAAGTCGAGCAGGCTGGGCAAGCCATCGTCGCCGCTGGCCCGGACATAGGAGTCGACGAAGGCCCAGGCCAGGTCCGCGCGTCCGTGATACTCGAAATCCATGGCCAGAAACGCCACCTCCGAGGCCAGGTCGGCGCACCGATAGCGCGGCGCGAACTGCAAGCTGTCGAACAGCAGGATCTGGCCGTTGTCGATGCAGATGCTGGCGGCGTGCAGGTCACCATGCCCATCCCGGACGTGACCTTCCGTGACCCGTTGTCGAAGCAACGGCGCGTTGCTGCGCACGAACTGGTCCACGTACGTGCGGATGTCCTCGTTGACGTCGCGCGAGATGGTTCGGCCGATGAAAGGTGCCATCTGGTCGAAGTTTTCCCGCCAATTCGCTATCACGCTGGGCGCGCTGCCGTACTCATCGATGTCCGGGCCGGTCTCGGCCCTGTCGTGAAGCTTGGCCAGGGTGCGACCAATTCGACGCGCGAGACGGATGTCAACGTCACCGCGCGCGAGCTTGGCGGGCAGCATGCCCTCCTCCGGTAGGCGCCGCATCCACACGGCCGGCTCGCCCGACCCCGGTTCACCGCCGATGCGGTAGTGGCCTTTTCGCTCGGCGACCTCGACGACTCCCAGATACATCTGCGGGCTGAACCGCCGATTGAGGCGCAGCTCCTCTGCGCAGTCGGCGCGGCGGCGCTCGACGGTGGTGAAGTCCAGGAAGCCGAGGTTCACCGGCTTCTTGAGCTTGTAGGCGTAACTGCCGGCGAGCAGGACCCACGAGCTGTGCGTTTCGTGGAGACGCACATCGTCGGCCGGCGGGTCGTAGGCATCGGGTCGCAGCAGATCGGCGACGATCCGCGGGCGGCCGTCGGGTCCGGTCGGGTCGAAGGCGTGCGTCATGGTCTCGCCGAACGATTGCAGGCGCTCTGGCCGCCCGTCAAGGGCTTTCGTATCCTGGCCGAACGTCGGCGGGCACCAGCGAGTGCGTGACGTCCACGCCGTCGAAGGTGACTGTGTGGGCGGCATGCCGCAGGGGCTCGATGGTGCCGCCCTGGTGCACGACAGCGCCGCCGCCGGTGGGGATTCCGAGGCCGGTCACCGATCCGTCGAGCAGCTGAATTGTTCGCGAGAGTCGCGTCCATTTGGCCCGCTCGTCGTGCGCGTCGATGATCATCGGCACCAGATTGAACAGGGTGAGCAGCTCGGTCGCGGAAGTTTCTGGTGCGTCGGCTAGTTCGTGGCGTCCGAGCTGGACGGCACCGGCCGAGACACCAACGAGGACAGCTCCTTTGGCGTACCGGTCCAGAATCACGTCCTTCATGCGCGTTTTCTCGAACGTAGTCCAGCCACGACGCACATCGCCGCCGGCGAGGACGATCAACTGTGCTCGCTCCAGGAAAGCGCGGTCGTGAGGTCCGAAGGACGAACGGACCATCCGGCGGTCGGTGAGGCCCATGGCATCCATTGCGGCTTCGAAGATTTCGTAGAACTCCAGACGATCGCCGTTGGAGGCGCCGACGTAGGCGGCGCTCGGCGGCTCGTCGCGTGCCAATCCATCGAGCGCTTCTTCGAGAAGGAGCCGGTCGTGACGCTTCCAGAACAGCAGCTGGCTGTCCGCCAGCAAGTAGAGCGGTTGACGTTGCGGCGCCGTCACTTCGGCTGGTCTTTGCCGGTGAGCTCGTCGAAGCGCGCCAGCGCGGCGTCGAGGTCCGCCTCGTCGAATACCTCGCAGCGGTTGATCCGGTCGCCGTCGAGAGTAAAAAGACTTATCTCGAGCCACTCGGCATCGAAGCCGTCCGGTGACGTCCCATGCGTCGACTGGGTGACGACAGCTCCGAGATCACTCAGCCGATGCACCGCATAGACGTAGATCTTCGCCTGCGGCGCCACCTGCCACGTGGCATGGATGTATGGAACGAGGTCACCCGGCGAAAACGCTCGACCCCGCCGGTGGTCTAGGTTCACCCAGTCTGGCGCCGTCAATGGAAGCTTGTGTTCGTTGAACGCGGCGAAATCTCGCAACAGTGTCGACCACGTACGCCCATGGGCGGCTGTTTCGATTGCTAGATAACGCGTTTCGAGTTCTTCGAAAGCGCGGTCGATGTCGTCGACATCGAAGAATACGTGTGCCGCAATCCGCCCGGCGGAGTCGACCTCGGTGACTCCCAAAATCTCGACCACAAATTCCCCCGGTTGTAAGCCGTGGTCATAGGAACGCACACGAATGAGGGCGAGGCGCTCGCCGCGTGTCGCAATGACCGTCAGAGCTACCCGCGCGAGGCCCTCTTCTAAAGCTTGCATGTTTTTCAGCATGGCATCGCGACCGTCCCAGAACCCGACATTCACCACTCTCCGGTGATCCTCGACGAAGCTGTTGTCGGCCAAAATCTCGGCTGCAGCGGCCCAATCGCGGGCCGCCGAGTGCGCAAAGAGAAGGTGTTCCGCCCGGCTCGCCGCATTCTCCAGTCGCTGCGTGGGGCGGTGCAGCTCATCGAACTTCGCGAGCGCTTTGTCGAGGTCTGCCTCGTCGAAGACCTCGATGCGGCTAAGCAGGTCGCCCTCGACCGTAATCACGTAGGTCAACCGCAATTCCGCGTCGAAGCCCTCTTGCGAGAGCATCTTCAGCACTTGGGTGGTGACGGCTCCGAGGCCGCTGAGCTGATGCACGGCTTCGATGTAGGCGCTGCTATCCGACATGAGGTCCCACATGGCACCAACGGAGGTGGCCAGATCAACATCGTCGATCGATACGAGCGGTCGATGATCGATGTAAACCGGGTCCGGCGTCGTCGCGGGAAGCTCGTGGCGATTGAATTGGGCGTTGGCGCCGATCACCACCGACCACGTATCGGCGTGATTGGCTGCTTCCCCGGCAAGGTAACGGCTTTCGAGCTCCGCGAAGGCGGCGTCGACGTCTTCGAGATCGAAAATGACGTCCGCCGCGACGCGCCTGTCGAAATCGAGCTCGACAATGTTCAGTGCGTCGTTTGCAATCGCTTCCGGGTCGCTGCCCGAAACGCGAACACGGAGCAGCGCGAGGCGTGCGCCACGAGTCGCTATGACGCTCGGCATCGTCAAGGTGAACCCGACCTCAGCGAGCGCCCTCGTGCTTTCGATATTGGCTTTCCGGCCGCTGATAACCCCGGCATTCACTACTCGCCGACGGTCGTCGACGGAGATGTTTTCGGCGGTTAGCTCGGCGAGGGCGTCCCAGTCACGGCCGCTCAAGTACTCACAAATACGCTCGTACGCTTGGCTTGCCGCGTTTTTCAGGGCCGGCCGACTGAGCTCGTCGAACCGGGCGAGCGCGGCGTCGAGGTCTGCCTCGTCAAAAATCTCGGCCCGTCTGATCAAATCACCTTCGATCGTCAGGATGTTGATCGCCCGCCACTCGCCCTCGAAACCGTTCTGCGATGTCCCCTTGGCCGCATAGGTGATGGCCGCTCCGAGATGGTTGAGCCGGTGCACGGCCTCGATGTAGATGTTCAGATTCGGCGCAAGCTCCCACGAAGCGCGAAGGTTTGCGATCGCGTCCCCGGACGCAATTGTGGTCACGTGCCGACGGTCGATGTCGACGAAGTCTGGCGTTGTCGCGAAAAGCTCGTGCCGGTTCATGGCGGCATAGGCACTAGAGATTACGGACCAGGTGTGCGCCTGCGCGGCTGCTTCTCCTGCCAGGTAACGGGTTTCAAGCTCTTCGAAGGCTCCGTCAACGTCTTCGGGGTCAAATACGACAGTAGCCGCACATCGGCTGTCGTCGTTGACCTGTACGACGGACAGCGCGGCAGCCTGCGATGCCGTGGGTAGCGAATCTTGGCTTGCAAAGGTGAAACGCAGGATTGCGAGGCACTCTCCACGAGTCGCAACGGTGGTCGCCCGGACATCGGACTTCCAAACTTCGGCGGTGGCGCGCCAATTCGCCATCTCAACGTCTCGACCGCGGCGGATTCCGGCGTTTATGCCTCGACGACGGTCGTCCGACAAGAAAGCTTCATCGACCAGGCCCGCCATCGCCTCCCAATCGCGAGCGGCGAAGTACGCCAGGAATTGCCCGACCGCCAAGGTCGCTCGGTTCTCCAATCGCGGTGCCGGCCGGCTGAGTTCCTTCAACCGCGCGATGGCGGCTTCCGTGTCTGTCTCGTCGAAGACTTCGCAACGGGTGAGTCGACCATCATCGACGAGGTGAAGCATCACCATGCGCCATTCGACTCCCACGCCGTCCGGCGAGGACCCGTGTGCATAGTTGGTGATCACCGCTCCACGACTGTTGATTTCGTGCACGGCTTCGATATGGACCTTGAAGTCAGGCGTGAGATCAAAGAGCGTGTGGACGGCCGAAGTCATATCGCTGGCGGTGAACGGCGTGCCCCGGCGGTGGTCGACCGTCACCCAATCCTCTGGGGGATATTCATGCCGGTTGAACATCGCGTGCACGCCGGCGACCGCTGCCCACGTGTCTGCGTGAGCGGCCGCTTCGCCTGCGACGTAACGGGCATCGAGTTCGGCGATGGCGGCATCGAAGTCGTCCGCATCGAAGGATACGAGCGCGGTCATTCGTCGGTCGGTGTTGATTTCGACGATGGCGAGCACGTTTGTGAGGAATGGA
The DNA here is from genome assembly GCF_001673415.1 of Mycobacterium sp. 1165196.3. Lineage (NCBI taxonomy): Bacteria > Bacillati > Actinomycetota > Actinomycetes > Mycobacteriales > Mycobacteriaceae > Mycobacterium > Mycobacterium sp. 1165196.3. The sequence continues at coordinate 10,309 of NZ_LZLU01000114.1, forward strand.
CCTTGACCGGTGCCTGAAAAGTCCATGCGGGCGCGCAAAAGCACGAGGCGTTCACCGCGCGTTGCCATGACGGTCGACGTCATGTTCGTCAACCCCAGGTCGGCGATCGCTCGCATGTCCGCGATCTGGGCGTCTCGACTCTCCCGGACTCCGGCGCCCACTACCCGACGCGGATCGTTACTGACGAAGCCGTCGGCCAGGATTTCGGCCATCGCGACCCAGTCACGAGCGGCGTACAGCGCTGTAAAGCGCTCGGCTACTTGGCTTGCCGCATTCTCCGGTCGCCGGGCCGCCGCCTGAATCGCGTCGAAGCGGGCAAGGGCCTCCTCGAGGTCTGCCTCGTCGAAAAGCTCGGTGCGGCTGATTCGGTCGCCGTCGAACAACACAACGTCGACTACCTGCCACTCGGCGTCGAAACCCGCCGGGGAGGTCCCGATTGCCACGTGGGTGACCACGGCGCCACGACCGCTCAGCCGGTGCACAGCCGCGATGTAGATGCGGGCCCGCGGCGAAAGTTCCCACGTCGCATGGAGAAACGCCTCCAGGTCGCCCGCACCGATCGGTGCGAGTCGCCGGTGGTCGATGTTTACCCAATCAGGTGTCGTCGCCGGTATCTCCCGGCGGCTGAGTGCCGCGAAAGCCTCTGTCATGAGCGACCAGGTGCGGGAGTTGGAGGAGGCCTCGCCGGCCAGGTAACGCGAATCGAGTTCGGCGACAGCGGCGTCGAAGTCGTCGCCATCGAACACGACGCGTGCCAAGACCCGGTTTTCGGCATCGATCTCGATGAGACCGAGCACCTCGCTGTGAAATGCGGCGGGTCCTTGCTCGGGGCCAAAGAACCGAGTACGACCGAGGAAGAGGCGCTCGCCCCGCGTGGCGATAACGTCTGAAACTATCTTCTGGATGCCGACGTCAGCCCACGCCCGCATATTGTCGATATCGACCTCTCGACCCAGTTGGACTCCCGCGCCCACCACGCGACGACGATCGTCACTAGTAAACCCGTCGGCCGTCATCTCCGCCATCGAATCCCAGTCGCGGGCCGCGAAGTACGCCAGGAATCGGTCGTCGATTTGGCTCGCTTTGTTTTGCAGTTGCCGCGGGCGTGGATGCAGCTGATCGAACCTCGCGATCGCGGCGCCCAGGTCTGCCTCATCGAAGATTTCCAAGCGGTTGACCAAATCACCTTCGATAGTAAGGACGCTGATCCCTCGCCACTCGGCTTCAAAACCTTCTCGCGAGGTTTCGTGCGTCACATTGGTAACCACCGCCCCTAGGTCGTCCAGTCGATGCACCGCCTCTATGGAGTTGCTCAGGTACGGCGTGGCGAGCCAATTGTTTAGTGATGCAGAGACATGGCCAGGGGCGAACGATATCCCTCGCCGATGATCGATGTTCACCCAATCTGCTGTCGTCGCTGGATGCTCACGCCGATTCAGCGCGGCGTAGGCCCCCTTGATTACAGACCACGCGCGCGCGTGGGCCATCGCTTCGCCAGCCATGTATCGGGCGTCGAGTTCGGCGACGGCGGCGTCGAAGTCTTCCATGTCGTATGAGACGACCCTGGCGATTCGGTCATCGGCGTCAACCTCGAAGACATTAAGGGCATCATTTTGGACCCCGCCGGGATCGGAGCCGGTGGCGCGACTCCGCGCGAGGACGAGACGTTCTCCACGGATCGCGATGGCGCTCACCATCGAGATCGTGAACCCGACTCCGGCGGCGGCCTGCAAGTCTCGGATCACATCGTCCCGACCGTGCTGGGTATCAGCACTGACGACCCGCCGATGGTCAATGCCGACATAGTCGTCAGCCACCGTTTGAGCCATGGCATCCCAGTCGCCAGCCGCGAAGTGCGACCAGACATGTTTGAATACGCGCGAGGCCGCGTTCTCCAGCTCCGGCGTCGGCCGGCCGAGCTCCTCAAACCTCGTGATGGCGGCATCGATGTCCGCCTCGTCGAAGACCTCCGTCCGGTGAATCACGCCGCCCGCGACCGCAAGAACCGCGATCCCGCGCCACTCCGCCCTCAATCCCTCTTCCGAAAACTCTTGTGCCGCATAGGTGATCACCGTCCCGGCATCGCTCAGCCGATGCACTTGCTCGACATAGATATTGGTGTCCTGTCGAAAGTCCCACCCGGCGTTGATGTATGCGGATACATCGCCGGGCCCGAACGCCGTCTCGCGTCGATGGTCGACATTGACACAATCGGGCGAAGTAAGTGGCGGCTCATGCCGGTTGAGCGCGGCGTAACTACGCGCTACGGCCGACCACGTACGTGCACACGACGCCGCTTCGCCGGCCAGGTAGCGGGTGTCGAGTTCAGCCATGGCGGCGTCGAAGTTTTCCAGGTCGAACACCATGACCGCCTTGATCCGCTCGTCGGCGTCGATCTCGAGGAGGTTGAGCACATCAGTTTGGAACGCCGCAGAGTGCACGCGAGTGAGGGTGAGGCGCTCGCCGCGGGTCGCAACCGTGGTCGACGTTAGGTTGTCCGGAGCGAAGTCGACCAGCACTCGCCAGTTGGCGACGTTGGCGTCTCGGCCTTGGATGACCTCGGCGGCCACAACGCGACGTCGGTCATAGGTTGAAACGTCTTCGGCGTAAAACTCTGCAATAGCGGGCCAGTCGCCAGCCGCCAAGTGGTTAAGGAAATGCTCGACCACGCGGGTCGCAGCGTTCTCCAGCCGTCGCGCGCGCCGGTCGAGCTCCTCAAACCTTGCGATCGCGGCACCGAGGTCTGTCTCGTCGAAGAGCTCCGAGCGGTCTATCAGGTCGCCTTTCACCGTCGAAACGCCGACCTCCCGCCATTCGGCGTCGAAGCCCTCGCGCGAGATCCCTTGGTACACGCGCGTGACGACCGCTCCCAAGGCGGTCAGTCGATGCACAGCCTCGATGTAGATGTTGACGCCCGGCGTCAGTAGGTCCCACGTGACTTTGAGGTACGCCGCAAGGTCGCCCGGCGCAAATGCTCTCGCTTTCCGGTGGTCGAGGTTGACCCAGTCAGGCGTCGTGGGCGGTGGTTCGCGTCGGTTAACCGCGGCGTACGCCCGCGTGATGACTGACCAAGTTCGCGCGTGCGGCGCGCCTTCGCCCGCAAGGTACCGGCGGTCGAGCTCAGCGATAGCGGCGTCGAAGTCGTTGAGGTCGAATGCGGCCATTGCCGCAATCTGCTCTGTGGTGTCGATTTCGACTATTTGTAGGAAATCGACGCGGAACGCGCCCGGTTCCAGGCCGCTTCGCGAGTAGCGGGCACGAACGAGGGCGAGGCGTCCTCCACGGGTTGCGACGGTGTCTGACGTTGCGTCCGTCACCTCAATGTCGGCGGCCGACCGGTAGTCTTCTAGCGCGGCACCCGGGCCGCGTCGAATCCCCGCGCCTACCACAGAACGACGATCGTCGCCGTAGTAGTCGTCTGCGAGAAGCTCGGTTATCGCATCCCAGTCGCGGGCCGCGAAATGCGCGTGCAGTCGCTCGTATGCCCGCGTCGCGGCATTCGCCAGCGGCGCTCGAGAAGGTATCTCCTCAGGTCGGGCGTATGCATTAGTAAGTTCCGCCATCGCGGCGTCCATGTCGTCGACGTCGAACCACACCTGCAGGCAGATCTGGCCATCTTCATCGATGCCATACAGCAGGACGAATTCGTCCTGCGGTGCCCCAGGGGTCGCGTCGTCCGCGCCTATCACCAGTCGAGCGAGCGCTAGACGCTCACCTCGGACGGCGACAATCCTTTGGCTGAGCCGCATGGGGACTGTCTCTAAAACCCGCCTGTTCACGCGTGGAAATTCGCCCGGTGGGACGTCTATTTGTCCAAAGCCGACTATCTTGCGGCGGCTCTCGATCAATCCGTCTGGCGCGAACAACTGCTCGAATTCGTCCCAAGCCTCACGATTAATGGCGGCCACCACGCGTTCGCCGACTCGGACGCACGCATTGTCGAGTTCGACAACTGGCGCCTCGGGCGGAGCCGGTGCGGGCGGAACGGCACTTTCGCCGAGAACGGCCCGCGCCATGTCCGCAAGCGCCGCAGCGCCTTTGCGTTCGTACAAATCGACCGCTTGCCCTGCGGCGGTTCGTGCCGCCGCCATGTCGCCGCCACGCCCCAAAACCGTTGCCAGCGTCAGGCACGCGTCGCCGTGATCGACCAGGGCGTCGGTGCGCTCGGCCAAAGTCACCGCGGCCTCGGCGACCTGGCGGGCCGCATCGTAGTCGTCGCCGCGGGCCAGCAAGTGTGCCCGCAGCGTGCGCCACGCGATCGACGCCTTCAGCGCGTGCCCGGCCAAACGCTCACTTTCCGTGCACAATTCGGCGGCCTCAGACTCGCGGTCGAGGGCAAGGCATGCGCGGCCCAGCAGTGCCGCGGTCTCGGCGGTGTCGGCGTCCAGCCCCATACGACGAAAACCGTTGTAGGCCTTGCGTAGATGAGTCTCCGCCGCGGCTGGGTCATTGCCGATGAGTTCGACGATGCCGGCAAACTGCTCGACTTCCAGCAGCGCGTGGCGCAGGCCGAGCTCGGTGACCGTGCGCCGGGCCGAATCGATCATCCGCCGGGCCGCGGCCGTACGGCCGCGGAACGCCTCGAGCACGGCCTGGCATCGCGTGGAGGTCGCCTCGACGGCGGGGGAGTCGGTCGTGATCCGAAGCAGCCGAACCACATCCAGGCACCGGCCGCCCGCGCGCGGAACCGGATTAGGGCCCCACAGCGCCGCCAGGGGTGCGCCCGCCAAGACCGCGTTCACCCGGCGATGTTCGCGGGCCCGCCGCGCCGCGGTCAGGGCGTCATCGAGGGCAACTTCGCAGTCACCGATGCGGCCAAGACGGGCGAGGCACCCGGCGCGCACGGTGTGCGCCTTGGCTTCTCCAGCGGGGTCGTCCAGTTCGGCGAGTTTGGCGGCGGCCGCGCCCAACGCGGTTTCGACCTCGTCGAGCCGTTCGGGGTGAATTAACATGGTCAGCTGACCATCGAAACATGTCGCCCACGCCGCTAGCCGGGCCGAATCCACTGTCGCGGCTTGCAATTGAGAGACCGCACCGGCCGCGGAGGCCACGTCACCGGCGGCCAGCAGAGCCTCGCAACGCGCGACCAATAGCTCAACGGTCTGGTCGTCGCGGTCGGGGAGCTCGTCGTCGATCTCCTCCAGCGCGTGCAGGGCGCGGTGGTAAAGGTCAGCGGCGCCCTCGTAGGCGAGTCGTGCCATCGCCTGATCTGCGGCACGCCGACAGTAGAACACCGCCTTGGCCGCGTTCCCCGCCCACGCACACTCGAAATAGTGATGAGCCAGTTCGGCCAGCAGCTCGTCCTCGGCGCCCGGCGACGTCTCCAAGGTGGTGGCGATGCGCTGGTGCAATCGCATGCGCCGCACCGACGCCAGCTCGGCAAGCAGAGACTGCCGGACGATGGCGTGGTTGAACCGGTAGAACCCGCCGGGCTCTTCGATGACGATGCCCGCTTGACGCGCCTCGTCGAACGCGTCGACGAGGTCGGTGCCGACCACCTGTTCGACCAGCTCCACAGCAAAGCGGCTGCCGATCACCGCGGCGGCGGCAAGGGCTTTGTTGGTCTCGACCGGCAGCCGAGAAAGCCTGCGGCTCACTGCTTCCCGTACACCCTGGGGCAGGGTGCTCTGGTCCCACACGCCGCCACTCTCATCGACGTGACGCAGGGCCTCGATGAGGAAGAAGGGGTTGCCGCCGGTAACCGAGGCCAGCGCGTGGGCGAGTTCCTCATCGTCGTAGCCCGCCTCGGCGACGTAGGTGGTCACGTCGTCCTCGTCGAGGCCGCCGAGGTTGAGCCGATTGGCAGTGCCATCTCGGTGTAGGTCGGCGAGCGTCGCCGCCAGAGGATGGGCCCGGTCGAGGTCGGTGCTGCGGTAGGTACCGACGATTTGGACGCGGGCGTGGTCGCCGAAGCGCAGCAAATGCCGCAGGAGCAGCAGCGTCGGTTTGGCCGCCCAGTGCAGGTCGTCGAGAACCAGAAGGACCGGCGCGCTCGTCGACGCGGTTTCCAGCAGAGCGACGACGGCATCGAAAAGCGCGTAGCGCTCCGTGTCGGGATCCGAGTGGGCGGGGCGGACGAGATCGGGCACGACATCGGCCAGCCCGGGCACCAGTGACAGCAACGCCTCGACGCCGCGCAGCCCCCTCAGCCGGTCGGGTCCCATGCAGGGCACCAGCGAACGCAACGCTTCCGCGAACGGCTGATAGGGCGCGCCGAGGTCCTCGTCGCACCGGCCGTACAACACGACCGCTCCGAGCTCGTACGCCCGCTGCGACCATTCGCCGGCCAGCCGCGTCTTGCCGACACCGGGCTCGCCGGCGATCAGCACCGTGCGGACGCCGCCGGCCAGCGTGCTCTGCCATGCGGACAGCAGCCCCTCGAGTTCGCGGCCGCGTCCGACGAATGGCCCCGGACCGACGAGTACCGCCGGAAGGCCGGGACGCTCGAGGGGCGCCGCTTCGTCCGTATGCGATTCCGGTTGTTCCACACCGGTTTCCAGGCGCAGTTCGAAGACATGCTCCGGGCGCGCGAGGTTTTTCAGCTGACGCATCCCCAGATCGGTGAGCAACACGTCGTCGGCCAACGTGTCGATGACGAGCTCGGCCGTCGCGCCGGAGCACAGGATCTGGCCACCCTCGGCCAATGACCGCAGCCGCGCGACCCGGTTGACGGCCCGGCCGAAGTAGTCGCCGTCGCGAAGCTCGACCTCGCCGGTGTGCAATGCCATCCGCACACGGATGGGATCGCGCGAGGCCCACGGCTCATGCGCGATCGCGTCCTGCAGCTCCACAGCGGCGGAGGCGGCCGCGGAGGGCCGGTCGAACACCGAGAACGTCGCGTCCCCTTCGCCGCGCGTTTTGATCAGCCGTCCTCCCCGCGACGTGACGACTTGTTCCACGAGCTCGTCGTGGCGCGCGAGCGCCACCGCCATGGCGTCGGCGTCGGCCTCCCAGGCAGCCGTCGACCCCTCGATGTCGGTGAGCAGGAAGGTGACCGCGCGCGTCACCGACGGAGCATGTTGTGCCACAGCCACATCCAGCGACGCGTCCTGCGCGACGATCGCGGCCTCGAGTCGGCGGAGATTCGGGCCGGGATCCACCCCGAGTTCGTCGGCGAGCAGCGATCGCGCTCGCTGATAAGCGCCGAGGGCCTCGCCCTGCCGGCCGGCCCGGTAGAGGGCGAGCATCAGCTGACCCCATCGCCTTTCCCGCAGCGGGGCCTCAGCCACCGCCGCCTCGAGATCGCCGATGACTTCGGCGGCGCGGCCCGTGGCCAGCAGTGCGTCCGCGCGATCTTCGACCAGCGCGGCATGGCTCTCGATCCACCGCGTCTTTTCCGAAGTTCCGGGCCGGCCATCGGGAAGTTCGGGGATCCCGCGCCAAAGGGCAAGGGCCTCCTCGAACCGTGCCACCGCTTGGCTGGTGTCGCCAGCGGCGGCGGCGTCGCGCCCCAGCCGGGCCGCCGACTTGTAGCGCGAGGCGTCGATCTCGCTGTCGGCCAGAACCCAACCGGCCCCCTGGGTCAGGACAAAGCCGTCACCCAGGGCGCGGCGTAACGAGGAGATGTGGGTCTGCAGGGCCTTGGCCGCGGTGCGCGGCGGCTCCTCGCCCCAGAGCAGTTCGACGAGGGTGTCGGCCGGCACGACGGAGCCGCCGTGCAGTCCCAGCATCGTGAGGATGGCGCGCGGTTTCGCGCCCGGTATAGCGACGGGCGTCCCGTCTTGCCGGACCTGGAGAGGTCCCAACACCCCCAGTTCCACCGATGAAAGCGTACTCACGTCAGCTATCTTCGGCGGGACAATTCAATACCTGGTCAAGATCGGGTAAAGGCACGCTGCCTGCAGTTCTTGAATGCAAGCAATCTGACGTGAGCGCGAAGTATGTTGGCCAGCTACTGAGCGGGTACACGCCCACTCGTGCACGAGGAAACTCAGGGCAGGGATGGAGTGTCGCCTTCCAGACATCGCCGTCGACCCGACCCGTTACCGTTGATGCCCATGGATGGCGACCGAGGTGACTCTGCCTTCACCTGGCAGGGCCGGCGCGAATTGGTGAGTCGCATGCATGACCAGCTCGATGAGCTGGTGGCGGCGCGCGACCAAATGGAACAACTGGTGCGGGTCATCGTCGAGATCGGCTCGGATCTGGACCTGGACGTGACGCTGCAGCGGGTCCTCAACGCGGCGATGGAGCTGACCGGCGCCCGCTACGCCGCCCTGGGCATCCGCGCCGCCGATGGTGCGTTCGTTTCCTTCGTGCATGCGGGAGTCGACGTCGATACGGCACGGCGGCTCGGCGAGCTCCCGATCGGCGATGGCCTGCGCGTCGACGATCTGAATACCCATCCCGACACAGCGGAGCTGGCCGGACACGAACCGCCGATGCATGCGCTGCTCGGCATCCCGATCACGGTGCGGGGGGCCAATTTCGGCAGCCTGTATCTGGCCGACGACCGCCCGGGACGCGTCTTCTCCGACTCCCAGGAAGGCGCCGTACGAGCGATGGCCACGGCGGCGGCCGCCGCCATCGACAACGCCCGACTATTCGAACGAGAGCGCGAATCGGCGAGATGGACGAAGGCAAGCCGCGAGATCACGACGGCGCTGTTGTCCGGCGACCCGCAGACGGGGCCGTTGCAGCTCATCGTGAACCGGGCGTTGGAGCTGGCGGGCGCCGAGCAGGCGATCCTGCTGGTGCCCCGGGAGCCCGAACGGCCCGTCGGCGAGGTCGACACCCTGGTCGTGGCCGCAACGGCGGGCCGCTACTCCTCGGAGGTGATTGGTCGGCAGGTTCCGATGGACGGCTCGACCACGGGCGGTGTGGCCCGCCGCGGGCTGCCGCTGATCACTGACTCCTTCGAATACCCGATCGAGGGATTCACCGACGTGGGCGAACGCTCGGCGATCGTCATGCCGCTGATCGCCGACGGTGCCGTACTCGGCGTCATCGCCGTCGCGCGCGACCCGCACCAGCCCGCCTTCGGCAACGACTACCTGGATCTCGTCAGCGACTTCGCCCGGCACGCGGCCATCGCACTGGCGCTGGCGGCGGGTCGCGAACACGCGCTCAACCAGGAACTGGCCCAGGCCGACACGGTCGATGACGCCGTGCATGCCGCCGCCGAGGAATTGCGCCGGCTATGGCGGGCACGCCGGGTTCTGGCCGTCACCTTCCCCGCACAAAGCTCGTCCGCCGAAATGGCGTTCGGTGAACCCCAAGTCGTGTCGGTTGGCGAGCCGGCAGAGTGGGCCGATTTGTCACCGCACACCCAGCAGGCGCTCAGTTCATTGCGCGACGGCGACCTGCTCACCTCTAACTCAAGAGAGCCCGGGACGGCTGGCATCGCACTGCAGCACCCCGACGGTGTGCTCGTCGTCTGGATCGATCTGACCGACCAGCGCCTGTTCACCCTTGAGGACCAGACCTTGCTCACGGTCTTGGCGGGCCGCCTCGGCCAGGGGCTGCAGCGGGTGCATCAGGTCGACCAGCAACGCGAAACCGCGCTGGCCCTGCAACACGCGATCCTCGGCCCGGCCGATCTGCCGGCCGGCTTCGCGGTGCGGTATCAGGCCGCGACGAGGCCTCTGCAGGTCGGCGGCGACTGGTACGACATCGTCGACCTGGAAGACGGACGGATCGCCTTGATCGTCGGCGATTGTGTGGGCCACGGCCTGGCCGCGGCCACCGTGATGGGCCAGGTGCGCAGCGCCTGTCGCGCGCTGTTGTTCGAAAACCCAAGTCCCGGTGCGGCTCTCGCCGGGATGGATCGCTTCGCCGCGCGGCTGCCCGGCGCGCAATGCACCACCGCGGTCTGCGCGGTGCTCACTCCCGAGACCGGTGAACTGGTTTACTCCAGCGCCGGTCACCCGCCGCCCATCCTGGTGCACAGCGACGGCACCACCCAGTTGCTCGACGACGGCCACACCATCGCCCTTGGGATACGGGGTGACTGGCCCCGCCCGGAAGCCCGTGTGACCATCCCGGCACGTTCGACGCTGATGCTCTACACCGACGGCCTGGTCGAGCGCCGCCGTGTCCCGCTCGACCACGGCATCTCCCGGGTGGCCGGCGCCGCACAGGACGCCCGCGCGTTGACGCTGGACGAACTGGCCAACCAGGTCATGTCCGGTGTCGCGCCGACCGGCGGATACCAGGACGACGTCGTCCTGTTGCTCTATCGCCACCCGGCCCCGCTGGAGCTGAATTTTCCCGCCGACGTCAGTCAACTCGCGCCCACCCGCACCGCCTTGCGTCACTGGCTGGCCAAGGCGCGATTGGACCCGGATCAGACGATGAACGTGCTCGTGGCCGCCGGGGAAGCCGTGGCCAACGCCATCGAGCATGGTCACCGACATAGACCGCAAGGCGTAATTCGCCTCGGTGCGATCGCAACCGGCGACGCGGTCCGATTGACAATCACCGACACTGGCTCGTGGAAGGCTCCACAGCCCGCGTCCCACTCTCATCGCGGTCGGGGTATTCCCCTCATGCGAAGCCTCATGCACGATGTCGATATCCGTCCCGACGACGACGGCACCACAGTCCACCTATCCGCAAGGATCACCTGATGACCACCCCGCTCACGCTCGACACCGCGCGCGGCAGCGACGGGAAATTCGTGCTGGTCGTCGAGGGTGAAATCGACCTGAGCAATATCGATGCGTTCAACCAGGCGTTGGCCGGCGCCGCCAACCAGGCCACTGGCAGCGAGGAAGCTTTACTCGTCGACATCAGCGCTGTCGAGTACCTCGACAGCGCCGCGATCAGCGCACTCGCCTCCCAAGCCGACCGCATCGAGCTGCTGGCCAACCCGATCCTGATGTCCGTGCTGCGAATCAGCGGCCTGAGCGAACTGACCAAGGTCGAACCCGCGCCGCCGAGGCAGTGACGCCGCGGCGGTCCCGCGTTCACACCGCGCGCACTCGCGGCGGCCGCGCTAGCGTAAACGCCTCTCAGTATTTAGTTCGAAGGATTGAATCCGTATGCCCGCGATCATGATCCGGTTGCCCCTCACCATGACGGCGGTGATCTTCGTGGTGGCGGCCGGCGCGGCGGTGGGCGACCATCCGCCCGCAGGGGCGGGTGCACCGAACGTGGTGCTGACGGGAGGTGCCGCGGCCTCGTCGCAGGGTGTGATCGCCTCGCCGGCCGGACGCTGGCCTGCGCCCCTCGACGTTGCGCCGGCGAAAATCGACAAGAGCGTCGCGACCGTCACCTATGACTGCGGGAATCAATCTCCCATCAACGTCGTGAGCATCGACTCCAACGTCACCTTGAACGGGTCGTGCGGTGAGGTCGACGTCAGCGGCTCGGCGAACACGGTGAATCTGCAATCGGTGGCGGTCATCAAAGCCACCGGCTCGGGCAACCACATCACTTGGCAGCAGGGGCCCAGCGGCGCGGTGCCGCAAATCAGCAACCCTGGCGCCAGCAACAGCATCGTCGGTCCCGCCGGCATACAGCCGCCATTCCCCGGAAGTTGATCGGCAAAGTCAATCCCGTTGTCGCACAGCGTAACTGTCACGAATGCTGGCCGGCGGACGCGCGGCATGCCACGATGGCCTAATGGGTGACGACGCGCTGAGCGCGGAACGCGAATTCAACGAGCAGAATATCGACGAGTTCCGCCGCAATGGCGGCAAAGTGGGCGGGCAATTCGAGGGTTTCCCGCTGCTGCTGCTGACGTCGACCGGAGCGCGAAGCGGCGCCCAGCGCGTCAACCCGGTCGCCTACTTCGATATCGACGGCAAAATTTATGTCGTTGGTTCCGCGGCGGGCCGGGACAACAATCCCGCATGGGTGCACAACATTCGCGCCAACCCCCGCGTGACTGTCGAGATCGGTTCGGAGGCCGCGAAACCCGCGACCGCGCGTGAATTACCGCGCGACGAAAGGGATTCGGTCTATTCGGTGGTGGTCGAACGTGCGCCCGGGTTCGGGGAATACCAGCAACGCACCGATCGACTGATCCCGGTGTTCGAATTGATAACCGACTGAAGGCGCGCGGGGCAACGGTATTCGGGCTCGTCAAATCCGGCCCGTTAATTCCGGTGCTTGCCGCACAATGATGGGCGCGGGTCAGGCCGGAAGCGACCGGTCATCACGCCCGCCTTGCCCGAACGACGAAGTGAGGTCGGCGATGAGACATTACCTGCGACGCTGCGTGATCGGTGCGGCCGCGCTGGTGTTGGTCGGGTTGCCGGTGACGGCGATCGCAACGCCGGCGACGAGCCGCGCCGACGGTGAATGCGCCCCGGGTTGGGGCTGGAGCGCGGAGTTGAACGAATGTGTGTTCCTCCTCCCGGCCGCAAACGGACCGGGCGGGCCTGGAGGGCCGGGCGGCCCTGGAGGGCCCGGCGGGCCCGGAGGACCGGGCGGACCCGGTGGACCGGGACGCCCCGGGCCACACTAGAAAGCCGGCTAGCTGCGGCGACGCGACGCTCGATCTGGCGAAACAGCCGGGCGGTGGGGCCGCGGGAACTTTACGCACCCACCGTTCGTTATACCGGCTAAGTAACCTGTGATTCTGAGGGGGACAGTAGCCGCATGCCACGCACAGACAACGACACCTGGGATTTGGCGACCAGTGTGGGCGCCACCGCCACGATGGTCGCAGCCGCGCGAGCGATCGCGACCAAAGCCGACAACCCGTTGATCGAGGACCGCTTCGCCGAACCGCTGGTTCGTGCCGTCGGGGTGGACTTCTTCACGCGCTGGGTCTCCGGCGACCTGGTAGCCGCAGACGTCGACGACCACGAATCCGGCTGGAAGCTCGAACACATGCCCGCCGCGATGGCCGCCCGAACCCGATTCTTCGACTCCTTCTTCCGCGCCGCGACGCAGGCCGGGATCCGGCAGGCCGTGATCTTGGCGTCGGGCCTCGACGCACGCGCTTACCGGTTGGCCTGGCCGGCCGATATGACCGTGTTCGAGATCGACCAGCCGCAGGTGATCGAATTCAAGACCGCGACGCTGGCCAAGCTGGATGCCGCCCCGACGGCGCAGTTGCGTACCGTCGCCGTCGACCTGCGCAACGACTGGCCGAAGGCATTGGTAGACGCCGGATTTGACCAGAGCCGGCCCACCGCGTGGATCGCGGAGGGGCTCCTCGGGTACCTGCCGCCCGAGGCCCAAGACCGCCTGCTGGACAACATCACCGCACTCAGCGCCGCCGGCAGCCGGCTGGCGTGCGAAGCTATTCCGGACATGTCGCAAGTGGACACCGAGAAGGCCCAGCAGATGATGCAGAAGGCCGCCGCGAAATGGCGCGAGCACGGCTTCGAGCTGGATTTCGGCGAGCTCGGTTATCAGGGCGAGCGCAACGACGTCGCCGTCTATCTGGACAACCTGGGATGGCGGTCGGAGGGCGCGCGGATGACTCAGCTGCTGGCCGACTCCGGCCTGGATGCGATTCCGCAAACCAATGATTCCGTCTCGGTGGCCGACACCATCTATTACAGCTCGGAGCTATGTCAATGACCGCACCGCAGCGACGAGGGCTCAACGACGCCGTCACGCGGATATGGAGCTTCCTTGCTCCGGTCTACGATCTGCCGTTCCTACAGCAGTGGGTCTACCGGCCTCCGCACAACGAGGTGATCGCCCAGCTGCGCACTCATGGCGCTCGCAAGATCGCTGACATCGCTTGCGGCACAGGGATTTTGAGTGATCGGATCGAGCGCGAACTGCAGCCCGACGAGATCTACGGCGTCGACATGTCCGACGGGATGCTCAGCCAGGCTCGCGCCAGGTCGGACCGGGTGCAATGGCTGCGCGCGCCGGCCGAGCAGCTCCCGTTTGACGACGGCGCTCTGGATGCCGTGGTGACAACCTCGGCCTTCCATTTCTTCGATCAGCCGGCGGCATTGCGGGAATTTCACCGCGTGCTGGCGCCGGGCGGCCTGGTTGCCGTCTCGGCGCTCAGTACGCGGCAACCGCGGCTGCAGTCCTCCGCGAACTCCCGGTGGAAACCGCAACACAACGCTTCGGCACCCGAGATGCGGACATTATTCGAAAACGCCGGGTTCTCGATCAGCGATCAGCACCGGATCCCGCGACCGGTGTGGACGGCGCTGGTGCCTGACCTGCTGACTGTCGGGATCAAAAGCTGAAGCCAGCGCCGAGCGTGAAAACCGCTCGGCGCCAACGTAAACAAGCGAAGACGCCCGCTTCGCCGATCGGCGAAGCGGGCGTCTTGTCAGCTATCGATCACAGCGGGATCCACACTCCGAAGAGCCAGAAGCCCCACTGGTTGAAACCGGGATCCCAAATGGGAGTTTCCTGGTAGCCCCAGTAATTGATCGGGCCGTAGTCCCAGTGCCCACCGGGCGGAGGGAGCGGTCGATCCCAGGCCGGCCGCGGCGGCGCGCCCGCTCCCCAGGGGCCAGGTCCGTCGCCCCACGGTGCACCGTGGAAGTAACCGCGCTGGGCGTCTCCGTGCCAAGGGCCGCCGGGGTGGGGATCCGGTCCACCGAATCCGCCGGGAGCACCGGGGTGATCGCCTGGACCACCGGGGCCGCCAGGCCCGCCTGGGTGGTCACCGGGGCCGCCAGGCCCGCCCGGACCGCCGGGATGATCGGGGCCAGGGCCACCCGGACCACCCGGACCACCGGGGTGATCACCAGGCGGCGGACCGCCAGGACCACCGGGGCCGCCGGGGTGGCCACCGGGACCACCGGGCCCTCCCGGTCCGCCCGGGCCGCCGGGATCGTTGGGACCGGTGGGAGCGTGGCCGCCACCGGGCGCCGCCCCGCCGTGATTACCCGGAGGCTGTGGCGCTCCGGGCGCAGCGTTGGCAAACCCGGCGCCCATGCCCAGGGCCGCAGCGCTGAGCGCTCCGGCGATGGTCACCCCTCCGACAAGTTGCTTCAACTTCATGATGCTTCACCTATCCACTAGGGATTTCTTGCAAGGAAGTTCGTTAGAACACCCCCCGTTACGTCCCCGACGCTAGATAGGTTTCCTATGGACTGGCTGTGTCCCGGCCATGCAGAACGTTTGGTCGCGGCCGCCACCATGCCGCGCTCAACCCGTCATCCGCCCGAGCGCGGCCAGCCGCGCAGCGCATTCACCAGGTCTTTTCCGCGAATCGGCGTGGACCAACACGGTGCGTAGGTCGGTTTGGGAAGGCTATGTTGGCTAGTCGGCAAGGGTTTTCATCTATATGGTTGCGGCCGTGCCGAGTGCGTCACATCCGCACGAACCCCACGTCGGTTCGGTGTCGTCGAAATTGAATTGGCTGCGCGCGGGCGTCCTGGGTGCCAATGACGGAATCGTCTCCACCGCGGGCATCGTCGTGGGGGTCGCGGCCGCCACCGCCGAACGCGCCCCGATATTGACCGCGGGCAGCGCCGGCCTGGTCGCCGGGGCGGTGTCGATGGCGCTGGGCGAATATGTTTCCGTCAGCACCCAGCGCGACACGGAGAAGGCGTTGCTCAGCCAGGAGCGTCGCGAACTGCGCGAAGACCCGGCCGCCGAGCTGGACGAGCTCGCCGCACTGTATGAAGCGAAGGGCCTGACGCCGGCAACGGCTCGCACCGTGGCCGAGGAACTCACCGACCACAATCCGCTGCTCGCCCACGCCGAAGTCGAACTGGGTATCAACCCCGACGAGCTGACGAACCCGTGGCAGGCGGCATCGTCGTCGGCGCTTTCGTTTGCGATCGGTGCGCTCTTGCCGTTGGTCGCGATCCTGGTCCCGCCGACCACGTGGCGAGTCCCCGTCACGGTCGTCGCCGTACTCGTGGCGCTGGTCATCACCGGTGCGGTCTCGGCCGGCTTGGGCGGAGCCCGCAAGGGCCGAGCCGTGCTGCGCAATGCCATCGGCGGCAGCCTCGCGCTGGGGGTCACCTACGTGATCGGTCATCTGGTGGGCGCCGCAATCGGCTGACCGATGAGCGTCACGGCGCGGTGCGCAGCCGACGACTGGAAGCGCAACTGTAACATCCACAGTTGCGGTCCTCAGTAGAGCCCGCAATCCCATCACCCGAAGGGTCATGCAGTGGCCGAGCCCGATATCGCGCCGGAGGAAGCTTCCTGGGCGGAACCCGTGCCGTACTTTGTCCGCGACGAAAACCACTTCGTCCCAACCAAGATCGCGCGTGGCGGATGGGGCCCATCACTGAGCGGACATGTCGTCGGCGGACTCTTGGCGTGGGCGGTCGAGGATGCGGCCCGGGACGCGGAACTGCAACCGGCGCGCTTGACCGTCGACCTACCCCGGCCCACGGCCTTGGCGCCGCTCGAGGTGCACACGAAGGTGCAACACGACCGACGCCGATTGCGGCTGGTCGAGGCCGTGATCACCCAGGACGGCGCCCCGGTGGCCCAGGCGAGCGCGCTGTTTTTGCGGCGTGGCGCCCAGCCCGAGGGGCAGGTCTGGTCGCCACCGGTGCAAATGCCACCGATCCCGCTGGACGACGCCTACTCGACGCTGTTCATGCGCACCTACGGCTGGGGCGCGGACGTACAGAACCCCGATCCGGACTGGCCGCAAGGCGACGGTCCGAAATACACGTGGATCCATGAGACACGGCCGCTGATCGACGACGAACCGCTCACCGCCTTCACCCGCGTGGCCATGGCCGGTGACATCACGGCGTCGATCGCCAACTGGGGCACCAACTCCCTGCAGTTCATCAACGTCGACTACACGCTCACGCTCAGCCGGCTGCCCGAGGGCGCCCATGTCGGGCTCGCCTCCCTGACGCACCACAGCCACGACGGGGTGGCCAGCGGCTCGGCGGTCCTGGTGGACGCCAACGGCCCGATCGGCACCGGGGTGTCCGTCGCGATTGCACACTCGGGATTCCGCCCGCCCTCCACCGATCCGTCCGCCAGGTGAGCCGAAAGGAATTGGCACGGTGACATTCTGGGCGTTGGTCGCCGACGCGGCACAGCGCGGATCACCCCGACCGCTTCTCGCCGATGAATACGGGCGGAGCCTGACAGCGGGCCAACTGCACGACGCCGCGTGCGCAACCGCTGCCGCCCTGGCCGAACGGGGGGTACGCCCGGGAACGGTCGTGTCCTGGCAGCTGCCCACCACGCTGGAAACCATGGTGGTGATGGCCGCACTCGCCCGGCTCGGTGCGGTCCAGAACCCGATCATCCCCATCCTGCGGGAAAGCGAGGTCGGCTTCATCACCGGCCAACTGCACTCCGAATTTCTTGTGGTTCCCCGGCTTTGGCGCGGCTTCGAATACGGTGAGCTGGCCCGGGCATTGTCGAGGGACAGGGGCTTCGAGGTCCTCACCCTCGACCTGGCAACACCGCCATCCACCGGCCGGCTGCGGCTGCCCGGTGCCGACACCGCAGCGCTCCCGCCGCCGCCCAGATCCGCCGATGACCCACGCTGGATCTACTATTCTTCGGGAACCACCGCGGCCCCCAAGGGGATCCGTCACACCGACACGTCGGTGATCGCCGGCTCGGCGGGAGTGGTGGGCATGGTGGGCGCCAACAGTAGCGACGTGGATCCGATCGCCTTCCCAATCGCACACATCGGCGGGGCGGCGATGCTGGCCACCGGGTTGCTGACCGGCATGCGGTTGGTCCTGTTCGAGACGTTCGACCCGGCCACCACGCCGTGGGCCATCGCGGCGCACAATCCGACGTTCCTGGGGACCGCGACCCCGTTCTTCGTTGCATTCCTCGAAGCCCAACGGGCCCAAGGCGATCGGCCGCTGTTTCCGTCGGTCCGAGGCTGCCTGGCCGGGGGAGCGCCCGTCACCGCCGAACTCAGTCGCCAGGTCCGCGACACCTTCGGCCTGGCCGGCATCGCCAATGCGTGGGGCATGACCGAGTTTCCGTGCGCGACGTCACCCTCGTTGACCGCCGCGCCCGAGGTGCTCGATCACACCGTCGGGCCGCCGGTCCCTGGGGTCGCAGTCCGCGCGGTCGACAGCCGCGGCGTCGAACTGGCCGCCGGTCAGGACGGCGAGCTGCTGCTGAAGGGACCCCAGTGCTTCCTCGGCTACGCCGACCCGGCGCTCGACGCCGACGCGTTCGACGACGAAGGCTGGTTGCGCACAGGTGATCTCGGCCTGATCGATGCCGACGGCAATGTCCGCGTCACGGGCCGCACCAAGGACGCGATCATCCGCAACGCGGAGAACATCTCGGCGCTCGAAATCGAGAATGCGCTCGCCACCCATCCCGACGTCGCCGATGTCGCCGTGATCGGCATTCCGGACCCCCGAACCGGCGAACGCGTCTGTGCCGTCGTGGTGCCCGCGACGGCCGACGGTGTGACGTTGGAATCCCTTGTGCGACATTGCCAATCACGCGGCCTCAGCCGATACAAACACCCCGAACACCTGGTGGTCGTCGAGACGCTGCCGCGCAATCAGTTCGGCAAGGTCATCAAGAAGGAGCTGCGCGCGGCCTTCGGATGACCAACGTCCACTCAAACTTGATAGCGCGTGCGCTATCAAGTTTCGAATCGCGGATATCCTCCCGGACGGCCCGCAAGCGGCCGCCGCGATCGCCGGTCCTACAACCCCTTAGGCGCATCGCGGACGGCCTGCACCGCCGCGGCGTCGCCGTCGAAGTCGACCTTGGCCTGCCGCCCCACGCTGAACAGCAAGAGCTCCTCGGGCGCCCCGGTCACCGTCACCGCGGGGCCCTGACCGGCGGTGAGCACCGTCTTGCCCTCCGGGGTACGCAGCGCCACCCGGCCGGGCACCTTGGCGAGGGTGACCCGGGCCATCAACGGCAGGGTGCGCCGCAGCATCTTGCTCAGGGCGGGCTCCAGCGAGCGCGGCTGCCAGCCCGGCTGCGCGCGGCGCACGTCCTCGTGGTGGATGAACATCTCGGCCACGTTGGCCACCGGGTCGAGCAGTTTGAGCGGCGAGTAGACCGGCGGGCCGGCGGCGAGCTTGCCGACCAGCTCATCCCACTCATTCCGCTCGGCCACCTGGTTCTGCACCTTCTCGGTGTGGGAGGCGAAGAAAGGAATCAGGATGCCGGGCGCGGCGTCGGGACGGTACTCACGGATCACCAGGTGCGCGGCCAGGTCCCGCGTCTTCCATCCCTCGCACAGCGTGGGCGCGTCCGGCCCGACGCCGCGCATGGTTTCCACCAGGGCGGCACGTTCGCGTTGAGCAACAGACATGCGTTCAGCCTAGAGGCGGTTGCCCCGAAGTGGATGGGTCCACCGAACACCAATGGTGGGCGGCTCGGTAAATTTGAGACGTCACTGTCCTTTGGAAAGGAGCTGTAGGAGCAGTCATGAACGCGCGCGTCGAGCAGTTGGAGTTTCAGGCAGAGGCTCGGCAACTGCTGGATCTGATGGTCCATTCCGTCTACTCCAACAAGGACTCGTTCCTGCGGGAGTTGATCTCCAACGCCTCCGACGCGCTGGACAAGCTGCGGCTTGAAGCGTTCCGGAACAAGGACCTCGACGTCGACACCTCCGACCTGCACATCGAGATCGACGTGGATAAGGATGCGCGCATCCTGACCATCCGTGACAACGGCATCGGGATGACCCGCGCCGAAGTGGTGGATCTGATCGGCACGCTGGCCAAGTCGGGCACCGCCGAGCTGCGCAAGCAACTAAGGGAGGCGCAGAACCTGAAAAACCGAGCGGCCTCGGAGGAACTCATCGGCCAGTTCGGTATCGGTTTCTATTCGAGTTTCATGGTCGCCGACAAGGTCGAGCTGCTCACCCGCAAAGCCGGCGAGAGCGAGGCCACCAAATGGGAATCCAGCGGCGAGGGCACCTACACCATCGAATCGGTCGACGACGCCCCGCAGGGAACGTCGGTCATCCTGCACCTCAAGCCCGAGGACGCCGAGGACGAGCTGCACGACTACACCGCGGAGTTCAAGATCAGGAGCCTGGTCAAGAAATACTCCGACTTCATCGCCTGGCCCATCCGCATGCAGGTCGAGCGGCGAGAACCGGCCGGCGAGGAGGGCAGCGAGGAGACCGTCACCATCGAGACCGAAACCCTCAACTCGATGAAGGCCCTGTGGGCCAGGCCCAAAGAAGAGGTCTCCGAAGAGGAGTACAAGGAGTTCTACAAGCACATCGCGCACGCCTGGGACGACCCGCTCGAGGTCATCGCGATGCGCGCCGAAGGCACCTTCGAGTACCAGGCGTTGCTGTTCATCCCGTCGCACGCCCCGTTCGACCTGTTCAGCCGCGACGCCCAGACCGGGATACAGCTCTACGTCAAGCGGGTGTTCATCATGGGCGACTGCGACGAGCTCATGCCCGAGTACCTGCGCTTCGTCAAGGGTGTCGTTGACGCCCAGGACATGTCGCTGAACGTGTCCCGCGAAATCCTGCAACAGGATCGGCAGATCAAGGCCATCCGGCGCCGACTGACCAAGAAGGTCCTCGCCACGATCAAGGATCTGCAGTCCGAGCGCCCCGATGACTACCGCACCTTCTGGACCCAATTCGGCAGGGTCGTCAAGGAGGGCCTGCTGTCGGACTTCGACAACCAGGAGACGCTGCTGCAGGTCTCCTCATTCGCCTCGACGCACAGCGAGGAGGAAGCCACCACGCTCGCCCAGTACGTGGAGCGCATGAAGGACGGCCAGACGCAGATCTTCTACGCCACGGGGGAGTCGCGCCAGCAGATCCTGAAGTCGCCGCACCTCGAGGCGTTCAAGGCCAAGGGCTACGAGGTGCTCCTGCTCACCGACCCGGTCGACGAGGTCTGGGTGGGAACCGTGACCGAATTCGACGGCAAGCCGCTGCAGTCGATCGCCAAGGGCGAGGTGGACCTCAGCTCCGACGGCGAGCAGAGCGAGGCCGAGCGCGAAGAGCAGCAAAAGGAGTTCGCCGACCTGCTGACCTGGCTCAAGGACATGCTGTCCGACCACGTCAAGGAAGTTCGGCTGTCGAACCGACTGACGGACTCGCCGGCCTGCCTGATCACCGACGCCTTCGGGATCACACCGGCGCTCGCGCGCATCTACCGCGCGTCCGGACAGGACATTCCGGTGGGCAAGCGGATCCTCGAACTCAATGCCAACCACCCCCTCGTCACCGGCCTGCGCCAAGCGCACCAGGACCGCAGCGACGACCCCTCGGTGGCGGAGACCGCGGAATTGCTCTATGGCACAGCACTTCTCGCCGAGGGTGGTGCGCTCGACGATCCGGCGAGGTTTGCCGAGATCCTCGCCAACCGGCTGGCCCGCACGCTGTAGCCCCGCGCCGGCCGGCCCCAGCGTGCCGGGCCGAATAGGCGATTTCCGGGATTGAAAACCGCCTGGCAGGGATACTTAGATCCCATGCCCGAGTTTCGCGTCATCGACCCGCGTGGCCGGGTCGTCGCGACGAAGAACTTTGCCGACGCGGAGGCCGCGCACGCCTGGTTCGTCGGCTCCGTGGGCGGCGACACCGAGCTGGGTTGGCGCATGGAGGTCAACGACGACGGGCAATGGGCATTCTTCGACGACACCGAAGGGTTCACCGCCCCGGTGAGCCGGCGGCCGACGAAACGCTGACCCCGCGCGGCCGAGGCTGCCGAGCCCGCGCGGGGCGGCCCGCGGCGCGACGTACGCTCCCACCATGCACGTCGACGCGATGACGATTCCCCAGCCGCTCGGCCAAATCGGTGAGCTCGCCCGGCGGACCCAAGCCGTCGGGTTCTCCGGTTTGTTGTTCACCGAGACGGGCCGCACCGCGTACCTGAACGCCGCCGTGGCGTCGCAGGCCGCGCCGGACCTGGAGTTGTCGACGGGCGTCGCGGTGGCCTTCCCGCGCAGTCCCTTCGTGACCGCCGCCGCGGCCTGGGAACTGCAGGAAGCCACCAAGGGACGGTTCCGGCTGGGCCTCGGAACGCAGGTGCGCACCCACGTGGTGCGGCGCTATGGCACCGCCTTCGAACGGCCCGGGCCCCGGCTGCGCGACTACCTGCTGGCCGTCAAGGCGTGTTTCAAGGCGTTTCGTTCCGGGAGGCTCGACCACCACGGCGACTTCTACGATCTCGACTTCATCACCCCGCAGTGGAGCCCGGGGCCCATCGACGCTCCCGACCCCAAAGTCGATATCGCAGCGGTCAATCCGTGGATGCTGCGGATGGCGGGAGAAGTGGCCGACGGGGTGCACGTCCACCCGATCGGCGAACCGGGTTACCTGGCCCGCCACGTTCTGCCGACGGTCGGCGAAGGCGCGCAGAAAGCGGGCCGTTCACCGTCGGACATCGCGATCATCGTGCCCGTCATGACGATCGTCGGGGATACCGACGAGGAGCGGGACCGGCAGCGCGAAGTCGTGCGCGCCAGCATGGCCTTCTACGGAAGCACGCCCAACTACGCATTCATCTGGGACGAGGCGGGTTTCGAGGGCACGACCGCCCGAATCCGGGAAAAGCAGAAGGCCGGCGACTTCGCCGGCATGGCGGCCCAGGTCAGCGATGATCACATCGCTGTCTTCGCCACCGAGTCGACCTGGGACGGGTTGGCCGACGCGTTGACGGCGAAGTACGCAGGAACCGCAACGCGATTGGTGATGTACAACTCCGTCGCTGACCAGGAGCGCTTCGAGCGCTACGGCGAGGTGGCCCGCCGGATCCAAGCGGTCAGCGACCGAGCTGGATCGCTTTGACCACCAGAAGCAACGCCCCGACGACCAGATAGGCCCGCAGGGCGATCATCGCAAGCCGGGTTCCGGGGGACCAGGTGACAGGTTCGAGCAGGGCCAGCGGCGGCATGCGCCAGGTGTTGCGATCGACGCCGCGGCCCGGAAGTTGTGGCCGGGGCCGTGCGGGCTGACGGCGGGCCAGCCAGCGCAGCACCGGTGCCGCGGCCGCCGCGAGGATGACCAGCCCAAGGGTCAGATAGCCCGCGACGGCGACGACATCGAGGCCGGGAAACAGCGTGGTGGCCATCAGGATTCCGGACAACAGCAGCAGAACGCCGACGATCAGCCCGGCGACCCAGTTCAGCCAAGCGCGATTGACCCACGGCCCCAACACTTCTCGGTCATTGCACAACAACAGCAGAAACACGCTGGCGCTGGGCAGCAGCAAGCCCGCGAGGGCCTGGACGGCGGTGGTGATCAACCCGAGCGGGGCACCCGGAATCAGCACGATGGCCGCGGCCAGGACCACCATCGCGGTATAGGACAGGTAGAACTGCTTGGCATCGGCGAAGCCGCGGTGCAGCGAGTGCTTCAGCCCGAACACGTCGCCGAAGGCATAGCTGGTGGCCAGGGTCACCGCGGCGGCCCCGATGATCGAGGCGTCCATCAGCACGATGGCAAAGATCGACCCGAGGACCGGGCGGTGCTCGCCCAGCAGATGCGCCGTCGCACCGGCGTCGGTGAAACCGCCAAAGGTGTTGGTAGAGCGGGCCGCCCACTCGCCGGTCATCATCAGAGCGGCGGCGCCGACCACCACCACGAAGGCGCCCAGCACGGTGTCCGCGCGTTCGTAGCCCATGAACCGGGGCGTGATGCGCTTGTCGACGACGTTGGACTGCTGAAAGAACAGCTGCCACGGCGCCACGGTGGTGCCGACGATGGCGATGATCAGCAGCACGGCATCCGAGCTGATTCCGCCCGCAATGCCGGGCACGACAAACGACTTCGCCGCCTGTCCCCACTGCGGATGTGACATCAGCAGCATCGGGATCTGCAGCAGCGTGACCGCGATGAAAATGAACATGGCCCGCTCCCATCGACGGAAGCTGCCGCTGGCCATGATCGCCACCAACGCCACCGCCGAGATCGGGACCACAACGTATTTGGAGACGCCGATGTACTCGGCGGCCAGGCTGATGCCGATGAACTCGGTGACGATCGTCAGGAAGTTGAGCAAGAACAGGTCGCCGACGGAAAACCAGCCCCAGCCGCGGCCGAAGCGTTCGTTGATCAGCCGGGCGTGCCCGACCCCGGTGACCGCGCCGAGCCGGACCACCATTTCCTGGTTGACGATGAGCACGGGGATCAGCAGCAGCAATACCCACAGCAGTGAGTAGCCGTAGTCCTGGCCGGCCTGGGCGTAGGTGGCCACCCCGCCCGCGTCGTTGTCGCCGACCATCACGATGATTCCGGGCCCGACGATCGCGAGCAGGGTCAGCAGCCGCGTTTTCCAGGTGCGGGCGTGCTCGGTTTCCCCCACGCTGATGCGCCCGAACGCCCCCTCGATGTCACCCAGATGCGCGCTGTCCAGCACCGCGGTGCGCCGGGCATGCGCGGGCTCGGGGCGTTGCGCTGCCTGCGCGTCGGCCCGGGTGGCGTCCTGTTCGCCGGAGCTCACTGCGCGCTTCCTCCCCTCGGCGGCGTGTCACGGTCGTCGGCGGTGGTCTCGCGGATCGGGCGCGGCGCGGGCTCGCGGCGGCGCCAGTCTTCGGGGATGGTCGCCTCCAGCACGTCGTCAACGGTCACCACCCCGAGCAGCCGATCCTGCTCGTCGACTACGGGGATGGAGTAGAGATTGAAATCCGCCATCAGCAGCGCGATGTCGGTCAGGTCGGCGTCGGCGTCGACCCGCACCGGATCGGAATCCATCAGGGCCGCAAGGGATTCGGCGGGATCGACCTGCAACAGGTTGATGACCGAGACGACACCGTCGAGTCGTTTGTCCTCATCGAGCACATGCACCTTGATGAGCGCTTCCGGTTGGATGCTGCGTGACGCGGCGATCAACGCCAACGCCTCGCCCGCGGTGGCGGTGGCCGAACAGGTCACCGAGTCGACATTCATCAGCCCGCCCGCGCTTTCGGGGTTGAACCCCATCAGCGTGATGACCTTGGTGCGCTGCGGGCCGGGCATCAACTCGAGCACACGCCGGCGCCGCGACTGGCGCAGGTCGGCGATCGCGTCGGCGGCATCGTCGGCGCGCATCCGGCCCAGCAGCGCGGCGACCTCGTTGTCCGGCATGCCGTCGAGCAGCCGACTGGCCTTTTCCGGATCCAGCTCCTCGAAGACGTCTGCCTCCAGCTCCGGGTCGCTGTGCACCCGATCGAGGATCTCGCCGCCCTCGGCCTTGTCCGCTTCCTCGAGAAGATCGGCGATCTCGGCGGCCTTGAGGTCGCCGAACCGGTCCGACAGTCGCCGCACGGCATCCGAGCGTGCGTGGCCGATCAGCGGCTCGAACGCCTTCCAATCGCGAGACGCGTGCCCGCCCGAGTGCTTGATCAGCCCGAACAACCGCGGCGGACGGCGGGTGTCCAGGCGGGTGACCATCCAGCCCTGGCCGGCCTGCTCCAGCTCGATGTCGTAGGCACGCACCAACTCGACGGTGGCCACGTCGATCAGCCGGTGGCCCAACACATCGGTGCGCAACAGCACCTCACCCTCGCGGCGTTCGAACCCGCGAAGGTCAACCTTGTTCTTGGTCAACAGAACTCGATCCGTGGAGTATGCGTCGATGGATTTGTCACCGATGAAGACGCGGCGCCCGCCGACCCCGGCCACGATCCCCGCCACCAGCGGATACTCCTCGGCTCCCCGCAGCCGCACGATCACGTCCTCGACCCGGCCCACCGTTTCCCCGGAGCGGGCCAGCACGGGGGCGCGCAACAGCTGAGAGAGGTGGATGACTGGCTGCCCGGCGCGTGGCTTGGATGCCTTTTCCGATGTGCCCACGTATCCCTCCTCAAGGCGGTACGACCTAACCCGCGGACAACCTACCTCGGAAACTACGTAGTGCGGTGCCATGTACGGCTTCAGATCGGATCACTGGCGCGCAAGCATCATCGGGTGACCGACTCGGCCGCCAGAGCGTACGCCCTCGTCATCGCGGGCTACTACCGCCAATAGGTAAACAGCAGAAGGCCATTCGGATTCGGCGACCCTTACTGGCGGCTATTGCTTGTCGACTTTTGCCGCGATCTGATTGGCGATGCTGACGCCCGCGTCCCCGACGTCCTTGCGGCACGCGTCGACGTCGATGACGACGTTGTTGCGAACGGTCAGCGCCCGCTGGCAGGGCATGGTCACGCTGTTGCCGTTCGAGGTGATGGTGATGGTCACCGGAGCGCTCAACACTCCGTTGGCGTTGGACACCTGGCCCACCTTCCACTGAAGTTCCGGCTTACCGTCCGCGGCCGGAACGGTGTCCTGGCGGTTGGCGCAGGCGGGCCAGCGCTGAGTCGACGTCGTGAAGAACGCGCTCGCCTGCTCGGGCGACGCAAACAGCACCACAAATTGGTATACGTCAGGGCTTTCCAGCTGGTCGGCCCCCGCGGGAGCCGGCGCCTGGTCGTGGTAGCCGTACACCGCGGTGCTTCCGCTGTCGGCGTAGACCGACGCCAACGCCGCGTGAGTGCTGTATCGGCATTCGGCGGGAAACGTGTAGTCCGAGCGCTGCGCCGGGTCTTCCACCAACTTGGTGACCGGTGGGTCGCTCGTCGTCCCGGTGACGCCCAGCACGGTACCGATATCGTTCGGCGAGAGCATCAGGTCGGGCAGTCCGGCCCGCGCCAGGGGAGTCTTCGGCGCGGCCGTCGTGGTGGCGGTCGACGACGAAGCGGCGCCTCCGGCGTTGTCGCCACCGCACCCGGCGATCAGTATTGCGGCGGCGGCAATGGCAACTGTAGCGGTCAGCTGGCTCCTCATGCGCATGGAGCCTACGACAGCGGGGCGGCGTCGCATGGGGATTTGCCGCATATGCGCTCGCGTGCAGGCTATTACGGCACCGACGGTCGTTGCGCGCGAAGTCGGCGTCAGAGGCTATGTTCGCTGAATGTCCGCAGTTGACTTCACCTCGGTATCGCCAATCGTCCCCGTCCGAGACCTGGACGTCGCGCTCGACCGGTACCGCCGGCTCGGTTTCGACGTCCGCGCGTACAAGGGCCCGGACCGGTACGGATTCGCCGATCGCGGGTCGGTGTCGATCCACCTGACCGAGTGGGCCGAGCACGACCCCTTGCGCACCGCCGCCAGCGTGTACTTCTACGTCAGCGACGCCGATGCCCTTTACGCGCAGTGGGCGGCACTGGAGAACCTGGGCGGTCGCCTGATCGCCCCGCAGGACACACCGTACGGCCTGCGCGAATTCGCCTACGTCGATCCCGACGGCACCGCGCACCGGGTCGGTTCACCCCTGAGCTGACCTCAGGTTGATTCTGTTGCGCGAGAGGGCGTTTCGCCAGGGGACGGGGTGTAGCTGGCCTGGCTGCGGGCCAGCGCCACGGTCGCTGCCCCCATCAGCGCAACCGATAAACCCAAGGCCACCCAGCCGATGTCGTTGGTGCGCAGCGTCTCACCCAGCACGGTGACACCCAGCGCCGATCCGACGATCGGCTCGGCGACGGTGACCGCCGGCAGCGACGCGGTGAGCGGGCCGGCCCGAAACGCCGACTGCTCCCAGGCGGTGGCGGCGATCGCCAGCACCACCCACGCGTACAACTCGGGCGTCCGCAACAGCGCCGGGATACCGCGGTCGAGCTGGTCGACCACGCCCTTGGTCAACACCGAAAACAGCCCCCACAGTGAGCCGGACATCAGGCCCAGCAACAGTGCCCCGACCGAACCCGGGAACACGCGCGCGCCGATTACGCACAGGGCCAGCGCCGGACCCATGACCAACGCCACGACGCTCCACGTGTGAACCGACCCGCGCGGGGTGCCCTGCTGAGGGTCGCCGACCGTCACCACCACCGCGACGGCGACGGCGAGCAGAACCGCCCAAATCCCTTGCCGCCGTGTGATTCGGCGATGTGCCACCCGTGCGCTGATGAGCAACGCGAACAACAGCGAGGTCACCAACAGCGCCTGCACCAGCACCACCGAACCCAGGCCCAGGGCGGCGGCCTGGAAGCCGAACCCGGCCGCGGCCACCAGGCTGCCCGTCCACCACTGCCTGTCGCGCAGCAGCCGGCGAAACAGGGCGACGGTGCCGACCGGTTTGTCGGTGACTTGCTGTGCGGAGCGCTGCTGGACGACATCCCCGGCGCCGACCATCAGGGCGGCCGCGACCGCGAGCAATGCCGCGATGCCCGTCTTGCTCACGCCGGCCTCCTAACCACTATGGCGGGCCATCCCACTTGTCGCCCAATAAAATTCGCATGCAGGGCTGGCCTACGCGGTGCGTCAGCTGTCGCGCCGGATCTTGAGCGCGGTGGTGATCATCGGAATCTGCATCGGCAGCCGGGCCAGGGCGACCAGGCGCATCGGCCACGGCTTGCCCCACCACAGCCGGCACATGTTGACGTTGCCCGGAAAGACCCCGACGAACAACGCCACGGCGGCCAGCGCTGCGGACCGCCGGGTGCTCCGCGGCACCAGCAGCGCCCCGATCGCCAGCTCGGCCACACCCGACGCGTAGGTATAGAGCCGCGGGCTACCCGGCAGCTCGACCGGAATGATGGAGTCGAAGGGTTTGGGCGCGACGAAGTGCAGGGTGCCGATGCCGAGCAGCATCGCCGCGACACGGTAGGCGAGTTGCTGGGTGGCGTCGCGGCCGGCGTGGGGGAGGGTTGTCATGGAGCCATTGTGCCCATAGCGGCGGTGGCTTACGCGCGGTCGGCGTCGGTGAAGCGGATGACGCCACGGATGTTGCGGCCCTCGAGCATGTCGCGATAGCCGTCGTTGATCTGCTCGAGGGTGTATTCCCGCGTCACCATGTCGTCGAGATTGAGCTGCCCCAGTTTATAGAGCTCGAGAATCGCGGGGATGTCGTACTGCGGGTTTCCGCCACCAAAGATGCTGCCCTGCAAGCTTTTCTGCAGCAGCGAGAGTCCGGCGAGGTTGAGCGTGACATCGTTGGCCAGCACGCTGGCCATGCCGGTGAGGCAGCACACCCCACCCTTGGCCGTCAGCCCCATCCACGACTCGACGTCTTTGCCCTCCACGTGGCCCACGGTGACGATCACCTTGTGGCACATCAGGCCTCGCGTGGCCTCGGCGATGCTGGCCGCGGCGCTACCCACGTCCGCGAACGCCGCGGTGGCCCCGAACTTGAGCGCCTGTTCGCGCTTCCACTCGTAAGGGTCGACGGCGAATATGCGCCGGGCCCCGGCGATGCGGGCGCCCTGCAGCGCGGCGACGCCGACGCCGCCGATGCCGATGACCGCGACGTCCTCGCCCGGCGAGACCGCCGCGCTGCGCACCGCCGAGCCGTAGCCGGTGGTCACCCCGCAGCCCACCAGGCAGGCCACGTCGAACGGGATCGTCGGATCGATCTTGACCACCGACGTCTGATGCACCACCACGTACGGCGCGAAGGTGCCCAGCAACGACATCGGGATGACTGGGACGACTTGGTGGCCTCTGGCCACTGTGACACGAAACGATCCGTCGGAGACCGACTGTCCCGACAGCAGGCCCATGCCGAGGTCACAGAGGTTGCGCAGTCCGGTCTGGCACGGCGTGCACTTCCCACACGACGGGATGAACGACATGACGACGTGGTCGCCCACGGCCAGGTGTTCGACGCCCTCGCCGATCCCGGTGATGATGCCGGCGCCCTCGTGGCCCCCGAGCACCGGATAGCTCGGGATCGGGAAGTCGCCCGTCATCAGATGGTGGTCGGAGTGGCACAGACCGGCCGTTTCCAACTGGACGGTCACCTCGCCGCGGCGGGGATCGCCGATTTCGATCTCCTCTACCGACCATGGCTCGTTCAGTTCCCAGACCAGCGCACCTTTGGTCTTCAACGGTTGGCCTCCGTTTTTACCCGAACCGCTTAATTGTTAGCGCCGTCACACGAGCCCGGCCCACTGAACTTAGACCATTACTATTGTCTATACAGTATTTGATACGATTCGCGGCGTCTGACCGCCCACAACAACGAGGTTGAGAACATGGGAACACCCGTCATTGTCGGAGCCGTCCGGACCGCTATCGGCCGATCGTTCAAGGGGACGCTGGTCAACACCCCGCCCGAGACCCTGATCACCGCCGTGCTGCCCGAGGTGGTCCGCAGATCGGGCGTCGATCCCGCCGACATCGACGACATCATCTTCGCCGAATCCCATTACGGCGGTGGCGATCTCGCCCGTTACGCGGCGACCGCGACGGGCCTAGACCACGTTCCCGGGCAATCGGTCAACCGGCACTGCGCGGGCAGCCTCACCGCCATCGGCAACGCCGCGGCGCAGATCGGCTCGGGCATGGAACGGGCGCTCATCGCCGGCGGGGTGCAGTCGCTGTCGATGACGCCGCTGACCAACTGGCGGATCCCCGGCCCCGAGCTGAAGTTCGAGGAGCGCTGGATGCCTCCTACGCACGTGGAGACGCCCGACGCGCCCGCCAAGGACATGTCCATCACGGTCGGCTGGAACACCGCGCAGGCGGTCGGCATCACGCGCGAGGAGATGGACGCCTGGGCGGCCCGCTCGCATCAGCGCGCCGTTGCCGCCCAGGACGCCGGCAAGTTCGCCGACGAGATCCTGCCGCTGAAGATCACCCAGTTCGATGGCTCGGTCACCGAGTTCGCCGTCGACGAGCACCCGCGCCGCGACACCACCATCGAGAAGCTCGCCGGCCTGAAGGTGCTGCACCCCGAGATCGAGGGCTTCTCGATCACGGCGGGCAACAGCAGCGGCACCAATGATGCCGCCGCGGCCGTCGCGCTGGTCGACAGCGACTACGCCAAAGCCAACAAGCTCAACGTGATGGGCACCGTCAAGGCCTGGGCCGCCGCGGGCGTGGCACCCCGGGACTGCGGCCTGGGTGCGGTGAAGGTCATCGGGAAGGCGCTGCAGCGGGCCGGCCTGTCGCCGGGCGACGTCGCCCTGTGGGAGATCAACGAGGCGTTCGCTTCCGTCCCGATCGCGGCCTGCCGCGAATACGGCCTCGACGAGGAGAAGGTGAACTTCTCCGGTAGCGGCTGCAGCCTCGGCCACCCGATCGCGGCCTCGGGTGCGCGCATGGTGACCACGTTGGCCTACGAGCTGGCCCGCCGCGGCGGCGGCATCGGCGTCGCGGCGATGTGCGCCGGCGGCGGCCAGGGCGGCGCGGTCGTCATCGAGGTCTAGCGGCGATCGCGAGGTCAGCGAAGCTGGTCGCCACCCATCGATCTGAGCCGTCAGCGGCTAATTGCAGAACGTGTAGCCGATGAATTGGGTGCCGCGCGTGTCGCCGCTCGAGTAATTGGCGAAGTGCACGGCCGGCTCGCCGTTGTACTGGGTGTTCATCTTCTGCACGGTCGGTGGTGGAACGCCCTTGGGGAAAGCCAGGATCATGTCGGCGTAAATCTCCAAGCCGGACTGGCAGATCGCCTCGCGGCGCGGCGGCTGCGGATTCCAGGCGTGCACGACGACCGGTTCGGTCAGCTGAGACCCCGTTGCGCAATTCGGGTCGCAGAGCTTGAACACCGCCGTGCCGGTCCCGTCGGCGCCCTGCGGTCCCCAGGACGTCCACGACATGTCCTGCAGCGCAACGGCCACACTGGCGCAGCCCAGAACGTTGAGTTTCTTCGGGCGCGCGACCGGGGGAACGGAAGGGTTATAGCAGCCCGGGATGGCGAAGCTCTCCGGCGCTGGCGGCGGCTGGGTGCTGGGCGCCGTCGCGCTCTGATGGCCCTGGCTCAGCTGCACGCCCACCACGGCGAGGACCCCGACCAGCACCGCGGCCGCGACAATCCCGGCCCCGATCAGTCGCCCCCGCGAGGTGTGCCGCAACCGCCTCGATAATGGGACGTTGGCGTTGCCGCTCACGCTCATTAGATTACGGGTGAAACTTTGCCGGTGGACTGCTGCCCGTTTTCGCGTCTGACAGGGTAAAGTTGGTCATCGCTACCAAGATATTGAGGATTCCGCGGGGTTGCCGATGAATGACCATGATCTGGCCGCACGGTTGGCCACCGAGGCCGGTCGGTTGTTGCTCGGCGTTCGAGACGAATTCGCGCACGCGGAAGCCGCTGAACGGAAAGCCGCGGGGGACAAGCGATCCCACGATTTTCTGATGGAAGCGCTCACCGCGGAGCGGCCCGGTGACGCCGTGCTCTCCGAAGAGGGCGCCGATGACCCGGTGCGATTGCGCTCGGACCGGGTCTGGATCGTCGATCCGCTGGACGGCACCCGGGAATTCTCCGAGCTGGGACGCGACGACTGGGCCGTGCACGTCGCGCTCTG
The DNA here is from genome assembly GCF_001673415.1 of Mycobacterium sp. 1165196.3. Taxonomy (NCBI): domain Bacteria; kingdom Bacillati; phylum Actinomycetota; class Actinomycetes; order Mycobacteriales; family Mycobacteriaceae; genus Mycobacterium; species Mycobacterium sp. 1165196.3. The sequence goes on from NZ_LZLU01000114.1 coordinate 42,295, forward strand.
GGAGGCCGGTGAGTTGGTCGCCGGCGCCGTGGCGCTGCCGGCGCAAGGCATCACGCTGGCGACTCCCGACTTCGCCTCGCCTCCCGCCGTACCGGGCAAGCCGCGCATCGTGGTGTCGCGCACCCGCCCTCCCGCCATCGCCCTGAACGTGAAGGATGCGCTGGACGGGGTGCTGGTGGAAATGGGCTCCGCGGGAGCCAAAGTCGCTTCGATAGTGCAAGGGCTCTCCGATGTGTACGTGCACGCCGGCGGCCAGTTCGAATGGGACTCCGCCGCGCCGGTGGCGGTGGCACGGGCCGCCGGATTGCACACCTCTCGCATCGACGGCTCCGCCCTGGCCTACAACCAACCCGATCCGAAGTTGCCGGATCTGGTGGTCTGCCGGACCGAACTCGCGGAAGCGGTGCTCGCGGTTACCCGTTGAGCGTCGACGTTGGGAAATGCGCTTTAGTCGGTCACTTTGGCGACGTGACGTTACCTGTTTGCTTGGGGGAGTGGGTGAAAGCAGCACGATAGGCGCTTGGGGTCAGACCGGTCTTGCGAATGAAATGGTCGCGTAGCGAATCAATGGAACCGAGCCCGCTGCGGTGGGCGATGACCCCGACCGGCAGATCGGTAGTCTCCAAGAGTTCACGTGCGCGGTCGATCCGCAGCTGCAGCAGCCATTGCAGTGGGCTGAGTCCAGTTTCATCCCGGAAGCGTCGATTAAGCGTGCGAATACTGACCTTTGCGTGATCAGCCAAATCGGCGAGTGTGAGCTTGTCCTGAATCTTTGTCAGGGCCCAAGCCCGGGTCTGACTCAAGCTGGCAGGGGCCGCCGTAGGGACCGCCGCGGCGACGAACTGCGCTTGCCCGCCGGGGCGCACAGGTGCAACAACGGCCAGGCGCGCGATCGTATTTGCAACTGCCGCACCGTGATCGGTGCGAATGAGGTGCAGGCATAGGTCGATTCCGGCGGCCAATCCGGCCGACGTTACGACGGGCCCGTCTTCGACGAACAGCACTTCGGGTCGGACTTGCACGTGTGGATAGCGTTGCGCCAACTCCGCGGCGTAACGCCAGTGCGTCGTCGCGCATCGCCCGTCCAGCAAGCCCGCAGCAGCCAGGACGAACGCGCCGGTGCAGATCGACGCGATCCGCGCACCGCGACTTGCGGCCTCCTGCAACACCGAAACCAGTTCGGGTGCGACCTCGTCGCGGGCGCCGGTACCGGTAACGAGAACGGTATCGGCGCCGCCGATCACCTCCAGTGAGCCGGTGACGATTACGTCGAACCCACCTCGCGTGGCCAACGGTCCGGGCACCGGTGTGCAGGCGCGGACTGCGTAAGCTTCGCGGCCATTGATCTGCACGCCGCCGAACAGCAGGTCGGGGATCGATAGCTCGAACGCACCGACCGGCGGGACGGCGACCACCGCAATGTGATGAATGGCCAGAACCTCCCTAAGCGTGGCATTTATGCCACTAGCGCAGTGTAGCCGGCCGCACGAATAGTGGGACTTCAATGCCCTGAAGGAGAAACATGTCCGTGAAAGTTGTTGTCGGAGCCGGTGGTGCGGGTGTAGCGACCGCTGAGCTGCTCGCCGACTCTGGCCATGAGGTACGGCTGATCACGCGGCGCGGCAGCGGTCCGAGCCATCCGCAGATCCGGCGGATCGCGGTTGATGCGTCGAAAACCGACGAGTTGGTGGGTGCGCTCAAGGGGGTCACTACCCTCTACAACTGCGCCGCCCCGCCGTATCACCTGTGGCGCACGCGCCTTCCCGCCCTCGCTTCCGGCATGCTCAACGCCGCGATCGCGGCTGGGGCGGATTACGTGATGTTGGGCAATCTGTACGGCTACGGCCCCGTGACCGGCTCGATCACCGAACACTCGCCGCTGAAACCGAACTCGATAAAAGGCGAACTGCGCGCAGAAGTCTGGATGCAGGCAAAGGCCGCGCATGACGCCGGCCGGGTCCGCGCAACCGAGGTCCGCGCCAGCGATTTCATCGGCCGTGGCGCCATCTCGGTGTTCACGATCATGGTCGCGCCCAAGGTGCTTGCCGGCAAAACAGCACTATTCCCGGCCGATCTCGATGCGCCACACAGCTGGACCGGAACCGTCGATGCCGCGCGCGCTCTGGTCGCTGCGGGCGCCGACGAGCGTAGTTGGGGACGACCGTGGCACGTTCCGACCAACCCCGCGGTGTCGCCGCGCCAGTTGGCGACGGTATTGGCCGACTGCGCTCGAGTCGGCGCACCCAAGCTCCGCCGCATGCCGGGCTGGTTGCTGGCTGCGGCGGCGTTGGGCTCCAAAGTGGTCCGCGAGTTGCCCGAGATGCAGTATCAGCTCCAAAAGCCGTTCGTGATGGATTCCTCGGAGACTGCGCACACGTTCGGCCTGACCCCGACTGCGCTTGACGAGATCCTGCATGACGGCCTTTCCCAGGGGCGCGGCCCTATCGCGACAGTTCGCGGAACGCGATCATGACGCAAGTCCACGAATGCTGCGAACTGGGTGCGTCGGTGCACCAGGTGTGGAGGCTGGTCGCCGATTTCGGCGGATTCGTCGAGATGCTGGTCGCCTCGCGTGACGGCACGGTCAGGACCCGCGGGGCCGGTATCGGGATGCTTCGCACCGTCACGGTCGATGGCGAGTGCATGGTCGAACGGCTCGACGAGATTGACGAGGAGCAATGGCGAACCCGTTACTCCATGATTATGACCGGACCGTTTCCCGTGGCCGATTACCGGGCAACCATCACCTTGCATCCGCTCGGCGAGAACAGGTGCGCGCTGAGTTGGGTGGGCTCCTTCATCCCCGTCGGTGCCAACGAATCCGATGCCGCAGCGGCGGTGCGCTCGGTCTACAGCGAGGGAATGGCATTGATGCGCGGCCGGTTTGGGAGCTGACACGGTCTGCCCGCACGGGACCCACTCAGACCGTGACGAAGTCGGCCATCATCGCCATGTCCTCGTGCTCGAGGTGTGGCAATGGACCAGATACGTTCCGCGATAGTCGGTGAACCGCACGATCACTTCCACCGCTTCAGCCGGTGCAACGTCGATGGTGTCCTTCCAACCATGATCGAAGCGCCGGGGGGTCTGTTGTTGCGCGAAGACTTGAAAGTGGTTGAGATGGACATGATCGGATCACGTCGAGCGCCATCCGACCCGTGGGTTGTCGAAGGTCATGGTTCGGCGGCTTCAGCGCCAGGCCTGCTGCCAAGACTGGATGCGTTCGGCCAGTTCGGGCCCGCGGTCCTCCTGGATGAAGTGGCTGGCGTTGATGCGGGCGTGTGGCTGGCCCGCGGCCCCGGGAATGTGCTTGATCAGTGCGCTGTCCGCCCGCCCGAGGATCGGATCGCGGGCCCCGAAGATGGCGAGGAACGGCTTTTCCCAGCGGCCGAGGGCATCCCAGGCCTTCCTGTTGGCCGGGATCGCCGGATCGGTGGGCGAGGTGGGGACCAGCCGAGGGAACGCCCGCGCCCCGGCCTGATACGACTTGTCGGGGAAGGGCGCGTCGTACCCGGCGCGGACCTTCGACGGCACCCGGCGAACGGTCCCGGCGCTGACGATGCGGCCCGCGGGCAGCACGGGGGAGTAGCGGGCGAAGGCGCGCCAGGCATAGAAGGCGGGCGGGGTGCGCCGTTGCGCCGTGGGCAGGAAACCGTTGGCCACCACCAGCCGCCCGATGCGGTCGGACTGCTCGGCGGCGATGCGCAGCCCGATCAACGATCCCCAGTCCTGCACGAACAACGTGACGTCCCTGAGGTTGAGGTGCTCGAACCAGGAGGTCACCCATTCGACGTGCCGCTGGTAGGTGTAGTCCTCGACCCGGCTGGGCTTGTCCGAACGGCCGAAACCGATCAGATCGGGTGCCAGCACACGGTTCCCGGCGTCGGTCAGGGGAGGGATCATCGTGCGGTAGAGGTAGCTCCACGTGGGCTCGCCGTGCAAAAGCACGATCGGCGGCCCTTCGATCGTCCCCTCGTCGAGGTAGTGCATGCGCAGCGGGCGAGTGTCACTTGCGGTTACGTCCAGGTAGTGCCCAACGAACGGGTAGTCCTCCAGGTTTTCGAATCGGGAGTCCGGGGTTCGCAGCACATGCATATTCAGCTCCTCCGGTGAACCGGCACCTCTGCTAGCCTCTCTCGCCGGCGCGAGTTCGTCTAGTAGCAGATTCATTGAGGTGAGCCCAAAGGGCTACAACGCCATTGCCTAGCGCGCGTCGGCCAAGGCCCGGCCCATGCGCGACAGGGCCTCGCGCAGAATGACTTGCGAGGTGGCGAAGTTCAATCGCACGTGTCCGTTTCCGCCGGTTCCGAACACGTGGCCGGAACTGAGCGCTACCCGCGCGTGATCGAGGAACCAGCGGGCGGGCCCGGACAGGTCGGCGACCACCGCAAGGCCGTCGGCGGCCTCCTCGACGAAACCGAGTTCCCGGCAATCCAGCCACGCAAGGTAGGTGCCTTGCGGCCATTGGTATTTCACTCCGGGAAGGTGTTCGGCGACCAGCTCGCCCAGCAATGTCCGGTTCTCGTCGAGGCCCCGCAGCGTCGCGTCGAGCCAGTCGGCGCCGCTGCGAAATGCCTCGGCGTGGGCGATGACGCCGAGATGGCTGGGCCCGTGGCTGACCTCCTCGGGCATCCTGTCCAGGTCGGCGGCCGCCTCCGGTCCGGCGATGGCCAGGGCCGCTTTCAAACCGGACAGATTCCAAGCCTTCGACGCCGAGGTCAAAGCGAAGGCGTTCTCGGCGCCGGGGACGGTGAGAAAGGGCGTGAAGCGCGATCCGGGCAGGATGACGGGCGCGTGGATCTCGTCGGACACCACCCGCACGCCGAACCGCCGGGCGAGCTCGGCGACCCCGCGCAGTTCGTCGGCGGTGTGTACCGATCCGGTCGGGTTGTGGGGATTGCACAACAGATAGGCGACCTTCGCGTCGCTGGGAGCCCCCGCACGGGCCCGAACACAGGCATTCTCCAAGGCGCCCAAGTCAATTCGCCCATCGCGCAGCGGCGCCTCGATCACGTGACGGCCGTCGTGGGTGACGAAAGCGTAGAACGGCGCGTAGACCGGCGGGTTGACGACGACCGCGTCGCCGCGATCGGTCAGCAGGCGCAACACCTCGACGACACCGAGCATGACGTCGGGAACCAGCGCTGTGCGGCTCACGTCGAGATCGTTCCACTGCCAATGCCGCGCCGCGAATTCGCTGACCGCTTCGGCCAGCGCGGTGCCGCAGGGATATCCGGTGTCGCCGCCGTCGATGGCCTCGCGAAGCGCCTGCGCCACCGTCGGCGCCAATTTCACGTCCATCTCGGCGACCCACAGCGGCAGGACGTCGGCGGGATGTGCGCGCCATTTCATGCTGGTGCGCAGCCGCAGCTGGGCCAGGGTGAGTTCCTCGAGCGGATTAACCGTCACGCCCGCAGAGTAACCGGCGTGACCTACCCGCCGACAAACGCTTTTTGCGGGATCGTCAACGGCAGGTCCACCGAACTGAGCAATCCCGGTTGGGCGGCAACGACATACGGCACGGCGTTGACGACGCGCATCGCGGTGGCGACCATGGCGCCCGCCCCGGACGTCATCCCACCGATGCCCGCCTTCGCGGGATCTTTCAGCGTCGCCGCCAGCGTGCAGTCGATGTCCGGATCGCCGGAAATCATCACGCGATAGGACAGATCGCCAATCCCTTTGGGCCACTCGGGGGCGACGTCGTGCGCCAGCCGGGTCACGTGCTCGATGACGATGGCCTCCCGGCCGTCGACCACGCCGATCGCCTGCATCCGCAGCGCGCCGCAGGTCCCGGCCTCGACCGTGCCCATCGCCACCTCCAGCGTCCGGTCGGTGACCGCGCGATCGAAACCCTCGCGGACTTCCTGCACCTCGACCCCCAACGCGTCGGCGATCAGGCGGATCTGCCCCTGCCATTCGCCCGCGATGGCGCCGGGGTAGCCGATCCAGGGCTGGTAGTCGAGCGGGCGGCCGAAACCCAGCGCGTCGCTCATGATGTCGGGCACCCCGTAGTCGTCGTACAGGCCGATCTCGAAGGAGTGGATCTTGTCGATCGTCGACGACTGCGTGGACAGCACCAGCGGCAGATAGTCAGCGGCGAAACCCGGCTCGATTCCCGACGCGTACAGCGACACCTGCCCCTGCTTGGCCGCGGCGACCAGCTGGTCGCGCCATTCGGTGGGCTCGTAGGCATGCGGGTTGACCAACCGCGTGGTACTCGTGGTCACGACGTTGATCCCGGCTTCGAGCAGCTTGACGTAATCGGGGATGGCCAACGCGTCGCGCTCCGGCCCGCTGGCCGCATAGATGACGCAGTCGGGTTTGGCCGCGATCAGCGCGTCGGCGTCGTTGGTGGCCTTCAGCCCGATCGGCTCACCGCCGGCCAGTTCACCGGCATCCTTGCCGACCTTGTCCTGCGAGTGCACCCACACGCCGACTAAGTTCAGATTGGGGCGCCGCGAAATGGCGCGGATGGCGATCGAGCCGATGCCTCCTGTTGCCCACACCACCACGCGATGAGCCGTCATCTTGTTCCTCCTCAGGTGCGTGCGCGCCGCGCGAACGCGAAAGCCGGGGCGGCCGTTGCCCTTACGCCAACGGCGGGTGGCCGGTGTCACCCAGCATTCGACTTGGAAACTACAACCGCGAATCGACGCGGTCAAGGGTTTAAGAAAGCGGGCACTATCTTAATGAACAAATCTTAGGTTAGTCTGCATCGGTGAGGCCCGACGAGCGTTTGGCATGTCGTCACATGGGCGACGCCTGCTGATGTTCACGCTTCGGTTCGACATGCGCGCCCCGCATTGGGGTGCACCGGCCGCCGATCTGTACGCCGCGGCCATCGACATGTGCGCATGGTCGGAAACGCGCGGCGCAGTGTTGGCGGTGCTCTCCGAGCACCACGGCACCGACGACGGTCATCTTCCCGTGCCGTTGCTGCTGGCGTCGGCGGTCGCGGCCCGAACACAAACCTTGGCCATCCTGCTGGCCGCGGTGCCGATACCGCTGTGGGATCCCGTCCGGCTGGCCGAGGAAATCGCCGTGTTGGACCTGATCAGCAAGGGGCGGGTGTCCTATGCGTTCGGGGTCGGGCACCGAATCCAGGAGTACGACCACTTCGGCATCGACATGGCCGGCCGCGGCCGGGCAGCGGATGAAATCCTTGCCGTGCTCGGCCCGCTGGTGCGCGGTGAACCCGTCGAATATTGCGGCCGCACGGTCCGCGTCACCCCGGCATGTGGATCGGCCAACGGACCGATGGTGCTCATCGCCGGCGGCAGCAAGGCCGCCGCACGACGCGCCGGTGCCCTCGGACTCGGCTTCATTTCCCAGACCGAGTCGCCCGGCTTGAAAGAGTTCTACGAAGAGCAATGCCGCGCCCACGGCCACCAACCTGGAATCATCCAGTTTCCCGTGCCGGGGCTTCCCGCAACGGTTTTCGTTGCCGACGACGTCGATCAGGCCTGGGATGACTTGGGCCCGCACCTGTTGCACGACGCGCTCATGGCGGCGTCCTATCGCCCCGACGACGATTCGGTCGCCAGCATCACCCGCGCCGACAGTGTCGACGCACTGCGCGAAGACGGCGGCCCGTACCGCATTTTCACCCCCGACGAGGCGATCGACTACATGCGCCCCGGGCGACTGTTGCCGTTGCATCCGCTGTGTGGCGGCGTCGCACCGGAGGTGGCCTGGCCCTATCTCGAGCGCGCCGTGGCCGCCGCCGCGCGGGCGCACGACCAGTGAGGAGAGCTGCTGATGCGGGTTGTCGTGTGGTCGACGGGGGGAGTCGGGTCGAACGCGATCGATGCCATCCGGCGCCGCCCCGACCTGAAACTGGTTGGCGTGTGGGTACATTCGCCCGACAAGGTCGGCAAGGACGCCGGCGAGCTGGCCGGCGGGGCGCCGCTGGGAGTGTTGGCCACCGACGACGCCGACGCGCTGATCGCGTGCCGGCCCCACTGTGTGGTGTATGCGGCCAGCGGTCCCGAACGCGACGGCGCGGCGGTGCCCGACTATGTGCGTCTGCTGTCGGCCGGCATCAACGTGGTGTCGACATCGTCGACCAGCCTCGTATACCCGCCGTCCTACTTCGCGCCCAACTGGCGCGGTGAATTGGACGGCGCGGCCAAAGCGGGTCGGGCGTCGTTCTACGCGTCGGGCATCTTTCCCGGCTTCGCCTCCGATCAGCTCGCGTTGCTGTTGACCACGCAGTCCAAGAGCATCCGCCGGATCACGGCCAGCGAGGTCGCGCTGAACGACCACTACCCGGTCGCCGACGTGATGATGGACGGGATGGGCTTTGGCCGGCCGCTCGAGTTCGAGCCGATGCTCAAGACCCCCGGCTTCATCGAATTAGCTTGGCAAGCACCGATTTACCTCATGGCGGCGGGACTCGGTGTCGAGGTGGAGGAGATACGCGGTTCGCTCGACCGTGAGCTGACGGACCGGGACATCGAGGTCGCCTTCGGCACGATAAGAGCGGGCACCTGCGGCGCGGTGCGCACGCGCGCCGCGGGGGTGGTCAACGGCCGCGAGGCCATCGTGATCGAGCACGTCATCCGGATGGCCCGCGACGTCGCCCCCGCCTGGCCGGCGTCGGCCTGCGACGCCACCTATCGGGTCGACATCGAGGGAGATCCCGACATCCACTGCGAGCTGACGCTGGGCGATACCGAAGGACACGGGGCCGGGCGGGCCGCCATGGCGGCCACGGCCATGCGCGTGGTCAACGCGATCCCGTATGTCGTCGAGGCGCCGCCTGGGCTGCTGAGCTCGCTGGACATTCCCATGGCGCTGCCGCTTTACGCCTTCGACTGAAGGTGTAACGTGCATCACCAAGATTAGGCCACCTAGGAGTTTGCCGTGTACACACTGCGCTTCGACATGCGCGATCCCGAATGGGCTGCGCCCCCAACCGATCTGTACGCCGCGGCTCCCGAGATGTCCGCGTGGGCCGAGGAGCACGGTGGTCTGGCGGCCGTCCTGTGTGAGCATCACGGGTCCGACGACGGCTACCTGCCGTCACCGTTCCTGCTGGCCTCGGCGGTGGCGGCGCGAACCCAGCGCCTGGCGCTGAGCCTCATCCTGATCCTTCCGTTCTACGAAACGGTCCGCCTCGCCGAGGACATGGCGGTGCTCGACATCATCAGCAACGGGCGGGCGTCGTACATCCTGGCCCTGGGCTACCGGCCCGAGGAGTTCGAGCACTTCGGCGTGCCGATCAAGAAGCGCGGCCGCCTCTGCGACGAGAAACTCGCGCTGCTGCGGCGACTGCTCGCCGGTGAAACCATCGTCGAGGACGGGCGGTCGATCACCGTGACGCCTCGGCCGCTGACGCCCGGCGGGCCGGGACTGATGTGGGGTGGCGGAACGGTCGCGGCGGCCCGCCGGGCCGGCAGATACGGACTGGGCATGCTGGGCAACGCCAACGCGCCGGGCATGCGCGAGGCCTACGAGGAGGCCTGCCGCGAGCACGGTCATCAGCCCGGACCGACGATGTTTCCCGACCGCAACACGCCTTCGGTGGTGTTCGTCGCAGACGACGTCGATCAGGCATGGAAAGAGATCGGCGAGCATCTGCTGCACGACGTGCGAACGTATGCCGCGTGGAATCCCGGAGACGAGACGACGGCCGGCTTTTCGCACGTCAACACCATCGACGAGTTGCGTGAGACACCGACGTCGCACGTGATCATCTCTGTGCCCGAAGCGATTTCGCGCGTCAAGGCCGGTCAGGTGCTCAACCTGTCGCCATTGTGCGGCGGGCTGCCGCCGGACATCGCGTGGCCGTATCTGAAGCGGGTGGGCGAGGTCGTGCTGCCCGAGGCCCTCGGCTGACCCCTACTCCTCGCCGAACCGGTCGACGAGGTGTGAGTTGACTCCGTCTGGGTCGAGCCGCCGCGCCACCAGGTAACCCGCGCCCACCCAGGCGCGGCGCGACCAGTTACCGAACGACACCCGCGTTCCCGGGGCGCCGGATGCGGCCGGTATCATCTTGACCCGTTCGAGCGCCTCCTTCACGCCGCGCGGGCTCAACGGGTGGGCGTCGGCCAGCGCCCGCAGCAGCGTGTGCGCGACGTCCCGATTGACCACCGGCACACACCATTCCGGTCGCCGGCCGTAAGCCTCGTGGTACTCGTCCAGGAAGTTCTGCCCGACTGTGTTGCCTTCGTCGTACTGGTCGACCCCGGTCCAACCCATGAACGCATTCCACATGATGGGGTTGAGCCAGGCGTTCTGGAAGGCGGTACCGCAAAACCGGGGCGGATCCCAGCCCAGCGCCTGCAGCGCCGGGTTGACGAACACGATCCCGAAGCCGAATCCGCAGTGCACGATCGCCTGCGCCTTCGCGTCGTGCAGCGCCTGGACCGCGGCCGTCACGTCCCCGGCGGTCTGGGCGATCGACGCCTCGGCCACGATGCGAAGGTTCTTGCGCCTGCACGCATCCCGGAAGTTCTTCAGATACGCCTCGCCGACCAGGGACTGCTCCACGAGCACACCGACCTCGGTGTGACCGCCCTTGGCGAGCAGGTCGGACCAGAAGATCGGCTCGTCGGTGTGCGAGCCCATCGGGTAGGCGAAGAACCACTCGCCGAGCGCGGCGTCGGACCCGGTCACGCTGATGCAGGGGACCTTGAAGCGCTCCTCGATGGCCTCTCGGGTCGGGATCGCGTTGTCCCCGATATTGGGCCCGAAGATCGCCAGGCAACCCGCGTCGCACAACTCGCCGTAGGCGTCGATGACCGCTTTGACCGATCCCTTGGGTAGACCCTCCACCTCGCGGTAGATGATCTCGATCGCTCGATCGATCAGCCCTTGCTCGACGCCCTTCTTGAAGACCAGATCGAACGGTTGCGTCAGGTCCTCGAAATAGGTCTTCGGAAAGCCCTCGGGCAAGCGGAAGTCCATCAAATAGCCGATTTTGATCGGCTCCGCAGTGCTCTCGTAACCCATGTGATCGCTGCCTTATTTGGGTTGGTTGGGGACGCCGGGATACAGCTGCTCGGTCGGCCCAGCGGTGACGTAGCCGCCCAGCTTCGTAATGAGGTGCGGCGCGAACACCGCGCCGTAGACCAGGTGTCCGACGACGATGACGGCCAGGATCGAGAGCACCGCGGACTGGCCGCGGCTCTTCGCCCTCTTATCCGCCCACATGTCGATGACGTTGCGTCCTTGCGCATCGGTGCGCCCGAGCAGATACGTGAACAGCATCATCTGGATGCCCATTGCCAGCGAGTCGTAAAGCGGGTACTGGTGCTTGGTCCCCTCGAAGATCGCGAGGCCGGGAATCACGTACCCGTAGTAGAAGTTGCCGAGGTGCGCGCCGGTGAAGGCGTTGAAAAACAATGCCCAGCAGATACCGACGACCAGGCCGACCACGAGCAAGGTAATCGGCCTGCGCCAGTTGAACTTTGCGCTCAGCCACCGTCCGAGGGCGGCCCCGGTCACCGCAGGGATGATGAAGTAGGAGACGTAACCGATCGGCACCGCTAACGGCAACCCGCCCCACGTCACGTTCAACGGCCACCAGGACGGCATGCGCGGCAGCGCGGGCGGAAACTGTGCATACATCGCCCAGTCGTAGGGTGACTCGATCCAGGAGAACGAGATCGCCGAAATGCCGAGAAGCAACAGCGGGTGGATGCGCCGGCGCCGGTAGCTCAGGTAGATCCCCGTGATCAGGAACGCGATGCTCGCGACGTAGGAAAAGTACTGGGTCCCGGCCATCGCGGGCGTCATCTGGGTGTTCACCGGCGACCCTCGTCGCTCGGCGCGCGCCGCGCCTCGGGGTCGAAGCGCAGCACCAGGCCGAATATCAGAACGATCAGTCCGAACAGCGTGCCGAGCATGATGACAGCGCCCATGGTGTCACCCTTCCGATGGTTTCGCTTTAAGGTAGTGGATACTATCCTATCGAGATAGTGGATACTATCCCGAAGGCCCTTCGAGGAGTGGACATCGGTGCCCCAGCGAGCAATTAAGCACCCGTCGCCGGCCACGGTGGCGCGTCGCCCCCGTGGCGAGCCGCGCCGGCTACTGCTCGACGCCGCTCGGGAGCTCTTCGCCGGCCAGGACTATCGCAGCACCACGACACGTGAGATCGCCCAGGCCGCCGGCGTCACCGAACACCTGCTGTTCCGCAACTTCGGTTCGAAGGCCGCGTTGTTCCGCGAGGCGCTCGTCGTCCCCTTCGTGAGCTTCGTCGACGAATTCGGCCAGACCTGGCAATCGGTGGTTCCCGAGGAGACCGACGAGCAGGAGCTGACCCGGCTGTTCGTCTCGAAGCTCTACGACGTGTTCGTCGAACATCAGGGTTTGCTGTTGACGCTGATGGCCGCCGACAGTCTCAGCGACGACGAGAAGGTCGACGCCGGCATCGCCGAGATCCGCCGGGCGGTCACGGTGCTGGGCCAAATCAGCGTAGAGGGCATGCAATTACGGGGATTGCGGTCCGATCACCCCGACCTGCCGGCGCACTCGACCGTGTCGATGATCGCCGGCATGGCTGCTTTGCGTTCGACCTACTTCGGAAACAATCCACCGCCGCGGGAGGTGATCGTTGAGGAACTCGTCCAAGCACTCCTACATGGCTTCTTGCACCGCAACGACTGAGATAGGGATCCGACAATGACAAGCCCCAGCGCCGTCGAGTTGTACTACGACCCGTTCGATGTCGAGATCGACGACAACCCGTACCCGGTGTGGAAGCGGATGCGCGAAGAAGCCCCGCTGTACTACAACGAGAAGTACAACTTCTATGCGCTGAGCCGGTACGACGACGTGGTGCGTGAACTGCCGAACTGGGAGACCTACCGGTCCGGCCGCGGCACCACCGCCGACATCCTGTTCGCGAATATCGAAGTGCCGCCGGGCATTCTGCTGTTCGAAGATCCTCCGCTGCACGATCTGCACCGCAAACTGCTGTCTCGCGTCTTCACGCCCCGGCGCATGCTGGCCGTAGAGGATCTGGTGCGCGGCTTCTGTGTCCGCGAACTGGACCCGCTGGTCGGACAGGGCGGTTTCGATTTCATCGCCGATCTCGGTGCGATGATGCCGATGCGGACCATCGGATATCTCTTGGGCATTCCCGAGGCCGATCAGGAAAAGATCCGCGACCGCAGCGTCGCCAACATCGAACTGTCCAGGGATAGCGACCCGGCCGCGGTCGATGCCAATGTGTTCGCGAATTCCATTGCCTTGTTTGCCGAATACATCGAATGGCGGGCCGATCATCCCTCCGACGACCTGATGACGGAGTTGCTGCGGGCCGAGATCGACGAGCCGGACGGGACGCGGCGCCCGCTGTCGCGGACGGAGGTGCTGTCCTACACCGCGATGATCGCCGGTGCCGGCAACGAAACCACCGCCCGCCTCATCGGTTTCATGGGCCAACTGTTGTCGGATCACCCGGATCAACGCCGCGAACTCGTTGCGGACCCGTCGCTGATCCCCGGGGCGATCGAGGAGACGCTGCGGTACGAGCCGCCGTCACCGGTGCAGGCCCGTTACGTCGCGCGCGATGCCGAGCACTATGGGCGCGTGGTTCCCAAGGGGTCGTTCATGCTGCTGCTGAACGCGTCGGCCAACCGCGACGAAAGCCACTTCCCGGATGCCGATCGCTACGACATCCACCGCCGCGGAAGCCATCTCAGCTTCGGGCAGGGCCTGCATTTCTGCCTGGGTTCCGCGCTGGCGCGGCTGGAAGCGCGGGTGGCCTTCGAGGAAGTGCTGAAGCGTTGGCCGGACTGGGAAGTCGACTACGCGAACGCCCAGCGGGCGCACACCGCGAGCGTGCGCGGGTGGGCGCGCCTGCCCGTCGTCACGCCATAGTCCGGGCCTTTTCGTCGCCGAGTGTGAAGTTAGTTTCACCCTCGGCGACGAGCGTGAAGTTAGTTTCACGTTCGGCGAGCTAGGAGCCGCTGTGGTCCACCAAGACCGCGCCGTCGGGCTGGTTTCCCAAGGTCTGCAACGAAATATCGTCGCCTTGGGCGGTGAGGCGCACGATCTCGGCCAGTTGCCCCGGTGCGTCGCACTGCAGATAGTGGTCGGCGCCCGGAATCACCCAGTAGCGGTTGCGGCCCGGCCTGTTCCTTAGATACGTCTGCCAGACGTGGTTGGGGACCCGCAACGGTGCCACGTTGTCGTGGACGCCCCAAATCACCGTCGTGTTGACGTCGCTCGTGGAAAGCGCTTCCAGCCAACCCGTTTCGTCGGCGGCGCGCTCGTGCAGATACTGGATGGTGTCGGGCAGCACCCGGATTCCGTCATTGTGCGCAAAGCTTTTCGCCAGGGCGGCGATCTCCGGGTCTTCCAGCGTGCGTCGCGGCATGAACGTGCTCGCGCCCATGCCGGCCGCCAGCATCTCGGGCGTCGTCGCCGCCGCGGTGGCGCGCGCGGTCGCGGGGTCGAGCAGCGCGGTCTGGAATGCGGTGAGGTTGGCCAGCGGAAGGTAGATGTTGGCGTTGGTCAAGATCAGGTCGACGGGTGCGGCCGACGGGTCCAGGGCGGCCAGCATGCTCACCGCGATCATGCCGACGCTGGTACCGCGGTCATGGGTCAGCATGCGGTATTCGGTGAGTCTCCACACTTGCGTGATCGCATGGACGAGCAGGCGCGCGTCGTCGTAGAGCGAGTACGTGTAGGGCTCGGGTGGTTTGTCGGAAAGTCCGTAGCCGGGAAAGTCCAGCAGGTAGATGTCGAACTCCGCGCTCAGTTCACCCGCCAGTGCGAAATAGTCGATGCTGCTGGTCGGAAAGCCGTGCACCAACACCAATGCGGGCGCGCCGACGGTGCCGCACCGGCGCGTGAACACCGCGACCTCTGCGCCGTCGTTGGCCGCGGTCGTCGAGCGCCATCGCAGCTCGGTGCCGCCGTCTTGCCACTGCGCAAAGATGTCCAAGCTGTCAGCATCGCAGAGGCCGTCGTGGCAGACAACTATCTGCCTACGGGCACGTCACGTGAATGCCGAAGGTGACGTCCCGCAAACCACTTTGGCCGGGTGTGGTCGCCTGGCCGGTCCCGGTCACCGTATAACTCTTGCCGTCCTTGGTCGCTTGCACCTGAGTCGGCGATTTCGTTCCCTGGTAAGGCAATTGGTACTGGCCGTTGTCCAACTTGAGCGAAATGGCGAAGCCGTCGACGGTGGGTGGTTGCTCGTCGGACACGGCCAGCGACACCGATGCGGCATCGTCGTGCACGCTGATCCGGGTGGTCAGGTCGCCCGATTCCGGGGGAGACGCACTCGGTTGGGCCGCCGACCGGGTGCAGTCCACGGCGGCGATCATCGTGTGCTTGTTCCCGTCGATCATGACGGTGGTGCTCGCCAACGCCGGGCCCGAACTCGGGGCGGCGGCCGGGTGATCCCCCTTGGATGAGCACGCCGGCAGGCCGGCCGCCA
This sequence comes from Mycobacterium sp. 1165196.3, assembly GCF_001673415.1. Classification (NCBI taxonomy): domain Bacteria; kingdom Bacillati; phylum Actinomycetota; class Actinomycetes; order Mycobacteriales; family Mycobacteriaceae; genus Mycobacterium; species Mycobacterium sp. 1165196.3. The sequence continues at coordinate 57,698 of NZ_LZLU01000114.1, forward strand.
ACGCCACCAGGCCGAGGGCGACAGCCGTGTGCGCGACGCACCGCCGATTGTTCCGATTCGTCATCCGTGTCCTCCGCTAGACGCTCAAGAGGACTATAAAGCCTGTTCGTTACGGCCAGGCGTCCCAGCTGATCATGCTGCGCAGCGGCCCGGCGAACACCGGCCGCACCGCCGTTGAACGCCAACGCTCTTCGATGATCGGGGCCAACGCCCCGGTCGTGGTCAGCGGATCCTGGTCGAGGTAGATCACGGTGATGTACTGGTGATCGGTTCGCCAGCCCCGGGGCAGGTGGCTCCAGCCGGCGCTGGAACCGAACGTCCACGCGCCGGCCGTGCCCGGCGTCGCCAGCAGCGCCGGATAGTGCTCGGCATGCAACCACTGCAGCCAGTCGTCCGCCCGGCCGTCGGTGGGTTCCTCAACGATCAGCACGACGCCGCGGTGCGGGCGAAACGGCACCACCTCGGGCGAAACGAGCGCGTGTGGCGAGGATCGCCACTGCAGCAGCCGCAGCCCGGCCACTTGCAGGGATGGCCTGACGACGGGGAAGCGGCCGTTGTCGCGCAGGGTGCGTCCGAGGGTCACGAAGTCGTCGAAGGTCTTCTCGACGGGGTCGGTGACGAGATACTGCACCGCGTTGCCGATCTCGCCCAGAGGTCCCTCGGACGCGAGGCGGTGGTCGGGGTAGTCGCCGTCGGCGATCCAGCGCAACCCGTGCACGATGCCGGGCAGCTGGTATTGCTCGGGCATATGGTCCAGCAGGTGCCAACGCAGATAACTGTCGTCGTCGGCCGGTGCCGCGGCGGTGAGGCTGAATATGCCTGCCCTGACCCGCATCACGTGGAGCGTCCGGCGGGCGGATGCAGTTCGACCGACAGTTTGGCGGGCCCGCTCATCCCTGCATGTACCCTCCGGCGTCGACAGGGATCGATTGGCCCGTGATGGTGCGGCTGTCGTCGCTGGCGAGGAACAACGCCAGGTTGGCGACGTCATCGGGCGAGGAGATCTCCTGCAAGGCAACGCCTTTGAGTTGCTTCGCGCGAACCGTGTCGACGTCGACGCCTTGCTCGGTCGCGGTGCGTTGCAACCAGTTGCGCCACAGCTCGGTGTCGATGGCCCCGGGGACGATGCAATTGCACCGGATGCCGTGCGGGCCGACCTCGAGCGCGACGGCCTTGGTGAACGCGCGCAGGGACGCCTTGGCGGTGACATAGTGCGTTTTGCGGGCCATGCCGGAATAACTGACCGTGGACGAGAAGTTCAGGATCGCGCCGCTGCGGCGCTGCAGCATCGAGCGGTTGAGGACCTCGCGGGTGCACAGCATCGCGGCGGTGACGTCGATGGCGAAGGTGGCGTTCCAGTTGTCCAGCGTCTGCTCCCAGATCCAGCGGTCCTGGCCGGGCGCGGCGGCGTTGTTGCACAGGATGTCGACGTGGCCGAACTCGTCGACCGCCCGCGCCACCATGGCCGCGACGTCATTCTCATCGGTCACGTCGGCGCGCATGGCGATGGCACCGGGGCCGGCCGCACGGGCGGCGGCGTGGACCAGCTCTTCACGTCGGGCGGCCAGCAATACCTTGGCGCTTTCACGGACGAACAGCGAGCCCAGCACCGGGCCCAGGCCGGTGCTGGCACCAGTGATGATCGCGACCTTGCCGTCGAGCCGGCCGGTCATTGCGTGGACTTACCAAGCGGATTCATGCCAGGGCAGATTCTAGCGCCCAGGTGATTCAGCAGGTCGCCGTCGCGATGAACATGCCGACGGCGGCGACGACGAGCACCAGGTCGATCAGCATCGCGTAATGACGGGGATGGGCCCGGCGCACGATGGAACGCGTGACGAAGGGTCCGATCATCAAGGCGGCGCCGATGACCAGTCCACGGGCTACGACGGCGAGGTTGAGCGCGCCCAACTGACCGAAGGTGCTGATCTTGCCGGCGTAGAGCACCAGGGCGCTGGCGGCCTCGGACCCGACAAAGGCGCCGCCGGTGAGCCCGTAACCGGTGAAGATGGGAACGCTCAGCGGCCCCGTGGACAGGACCATACCGGTGAGGAAGCCGACGACGGCGCCGGCGATGGCCAGGTGGCGCAGCCGCACCCGCCATTGCCGAGCCGCCGCGACCCTGCGCACCGGAATCATCGCGAGGAAAAACACGCCGAGCAGCCCGTCGACCACCGCCTGCGGGATGCTCAGCAAGGTGTTGGCGCCGAGCACGGCGGCCGGAGTTCCGGGCAGCGCATACGCGAGCACCGGTCGCCATCGAATCTGCCGCCACCAGGCGGCAACTCGGGCGACGTTGGCCATGACCGCCGCAATGCCCATGACGGGCACGGCGATTCGCGGGCCGTACATCATGACGAGGGCGGGCAGCAGCACCAGCGACGATCCGGTGCCTACCAGTCCACCGAGCGCACCGGCGGCCAGGGCGATGAGAAAGAGAACGAAAAGCGCCAGCATGAAAGGACCTTCTCGGCGGCGCGCGGCGCGCCGGCCGGGGTCCTCCAGGCTTTTGTCCGTTCAGATGACCGCGTCCCATCCGGGGGCGCGGTGGCGCCGCTCGGACCAGGCACTCGAAAGTCGGAACCCTAGGCGCTATCGAGCACAGGCTACCAAAGATCAATGCCCGCAGCGTCCGTCGCAGGTGAGGCCGCTCGGGTGAACGAGTACTTCGACCATTAGGTGTTTCTCAATTCCGCTAGCGCCCGTGCTAGCGCGTTCCAGAACCGCCCTATGGTCGGTCGGCGCGCACGACCAGACGCGGCTACGAGTCGCCGCGTTCCACCGGCCTGTCAGGATCCGAGCTCCACTCCGACCACGACCCCGGATACAACGCAGCCTCCCGGCCTGCCGCGGCCAGCGCGGCGATGGTGACCGCCGCGGTGACGCCCGACCCGCAGTAGGCGGCCACCGCGTCGTGACGCTCGATTGCGCGATCGGACAACAGTTGTGCGAGTGCGTCGTCGTCGAGGAAAGTGCCATCGGCGGCGAGGACCGACGTGCTGGGCAGATTCTTCGCGCCGGGAATGTGGCCGGCGACCAGATCGAGGGGCTCCACGTCGCCGCGGTAGCGCTCCGGTGCGCGCGCATCAAGCAGCGTCACGGTGCCTTCGGCGACCCGCTCGGCCATCAGCGTGGGGCGGGCTCCGGCATACAGATCATCTTGGGGCACAGTTACATTCCCGGGCGCCGGATCGACCGGCCCGGTCTCGAGGCGTTGCCCGGCCGAGCGCCACGCGGCCAGGCCGCCGTCCAGAATGCGGACGTTGTCGATGCCGGCCGCGGTGAGCACCCACCAGGCCCGCGCGGAACCGGCGCGATTCCAGTCGTCGTAGACCACCACCAGGCCGCCCTGCCGAATCCCCCAGCGGCGCGCGGCGGCCTCCAGGGCACGACCAGACGGCAGTGGGTGACGGCCTCGGCCGAACACCGTGTGGTCGCTGAGCTCGTCGTCGAGCGAGACGTACACCGCGCCCGGAATGTGCCCGTCCAGGTAGGCCGCCCGCCCGTCGGGAGCGTCGACCCGCCAGCGCACGTCCAGGATGGTCACCGGGTCGCCTGCGGAAATGATGTCCGCTAACTCGGCGGCGGTGATCAATACCTGAGTGCGTGCTCCCACCGGATCCTCCTCATCGGTCTCCAGCGAGCCTAGCCAGCGCCCCGGGCATACCGGGGGACCTGGGCGGCCTCCGACTTCTGAAACGCTACGCGGTCTGTTCGGAACGACCGGTCGGGTCGTCGAAGGCCGGTGCGCCGAGCGACGCCAGCATGCCGGCCGCGGCGCGGTGCCAGGTGAAGTCCTCGGCGCGGCGTCGCGCGGAGATGCGTCGCTCCCGCTCGGGCCGACTGGCGATGGCGCTGACCGCTTTTGCGATGGCGGCCGGGTCATTGTCGGCCGACGCCCCGCTGTCCGGCGTGATGATCTCCGTAAGCGCCGACGTTCGCGAAACCACGGCGGGCGTTCCGCACGCCAGCGACTCCAACGCGGCCAGCCCGAACGTCTCGTGCGGCCCCGGCGCCAGCGTCACATCGGCCGAGGCCAACAACTGCGCCACCGCGGTGCGATCGGAGACGAAACCGGTGAAGTCGATCGGCAGGCGCGCGGCCTGTCGCTCCAGCCTGGACCGCAACGGCCCCTCGCCGACGACCACCAGCCGCGCGTCGATACCGGCGTGGCGCAGCGCACCGAGTGCATCGATGCTGCGGTCGACCCGCTTTTCCACCGACAGCCGCCCGCAGTGCACCAGCAACAGCTGCGTCGGTGCGGCCCACCGTTCGCGCACCAGATAGGAGTGGCGGCGCGGATGAAACGTCTGCAGGTCCACACCGAGCGGGACGGTAACGGTGTTGTCGGCGCCGATCCGGTCGAATTCCTCGCGGGCGAAACCGGTGGTGCACACCACGGTGTCGTAGTTCGCCGCGGTGCGCGCGTTGGCGATGTCGGCGAACTTCTGCGCGGCTCTCCGCGGAAGAACCTGTCCGACAAGGCGATCCAAGCGCTCATGAGAGATCATCACCGTCGTGGCGCCGTGATCGCGTCCCCACCGGCCGAGCGACCGCAGGGTGAGGCGGTCCGAAACCTCCAATGCGTCGGGTCGCAGGGCTGCCAGTAGCGCCTTCACCCGTCCCGGCAGCACCGCCCGATAGCCGCCGGTGAAAGGAATCAGGCGAGCCGGCAACGTGATTCGCACCACGCCGGTGTACAGCTGGGCGCGCTCGGCGCATTGACCGGGAACGATCAAGAACACCTCGTGGCCGCTGGCGCAATATTCCGCGCCCAACCGGTCGATCGCGGTGCGGAGGCCGCCGGAGCGAGGGCCATAGAAATTGGCGACCTGTACAACGCGCATAACGTGAGGACACGCGGTGCGCGTGTGCACTCATCAATACGGGACCGACGGGTGCCTTAACACTGCGTGAACTTCGCTTGCACGGTTGTCCGCGTCGTCCGCAATCGGCATGCTGACGGCCGCGTTCGGGTCAGTCGCCTTTAGGGCCTTCGGCTTTGCTGATCCGCTCGGCGAGGTCGGCGCCCGACAGCTGTGCGTCGAGGAACGCACCGGACCGGGGCAGGCTCAGATGCAGCTGTGATGCCCCGCTGATCGCCACGGTGCCGCGATCGAGAGTGAAGTCGAGGATGTGGCCGCTGGCGCTGCGTTCGTTGTTGAGGAAGTGCAGGTGGTAGCCGGCCACGGAGATGCCCTGTTCGAAGTCGGGAGTGCGGAATCCGACCACGGTGCCCGACACGTCGGTGAAGACGGTCTCGGACTGCTCTTCGGTGGCCTGGGTCAACGGGGGATAGGGCGGCTGCTGCGCCATCACGGTGCGGGTGTGCAGTTCGCGGAACTGCCCGTCGACCCGGATGGCGTAGATCAGGTTGGGGCTTTCGATCTGGCGGTCGATCTCACTCGTCAAATCCATTCGGCGGGTGAGGGTTTGGATTGCGATCTCGAAGTCGGTGTGAAACCTGGTGACCGCCGCGAACGGTGTGCGGTCGGTCGCCGCCGCCCGACTCGCGGATCCGTCCGCACGCAGCCGATAGCACACCCCGTCCAGCACCACCATCTCGCCGTCGAGATGGTTGAAGGTGCCCAGGCCGAAGTCACCGTGCCGCAGCAGATCGGCCACGGTGACGTCGCCGTCGTATACACCCTCGAGCAATGCGCTGATCGTGGAGAACTGATAGACCTCGTTGTCGGCGTCTTGATGCGCGAGAAGCCCTGTCGCCCAGTTGCGGAATCGCTCGTACGCGCCGGAATGCTTGTCCATGATCCCTACTCGAACGGGTCGTCGTGTAATTGTTCGGCCAGGTCGACGTTGTGGCTGTAATCCACCGGAACGTCTATCAGCGAGGGTCCGTCCTCGGCCAACGCCTGGCGTAACGTGGCGCTGAACTCGTCCAGGCTGGTCACCCGATACCCATTGGCGCCGAAAGCCGCTGCGTAGGAAACGATGTCGTAGTCGCCGAGCTGGATCCCGGACCTGCGGCCGTATTTGAGGGCTTCCTGAAAGCCCACCATGTCGTAGGTGTTGTCGCGAAAGACGATGTGAGTGAACGACAAACCTAGCCGGGTTGCGGTCTCGAGCTCCTGGCTGGAGAACAGAAACCCGCCGTCCCCGGAGACGGACACGACCGGCGTACCGGGCCGCGCCAGGCACGCGGCCATCGCCCAGGGCAGAGCAACCCCAAGGGTCTGCTGCCCATTGGAGAACAGCAGTCGGCGCGGCTCGTATACGCGGAAGTGGCGGGCCATGTAAATGTAGACCGAGCCGATGTCGCAGGCGATGGTGGCGTCGTCGCCCAGTTCCTCGCGCAACCGCAGCACAACGGCGACCGGATTGAGGCCGGCCCCCTCCGGCTTTCGAGAGCCCGCGGTGATATCGATGTGCGACAAGCGTTTTCGCAGCACGTCGATCTCGTCTTGATATTCGTTCGCGAGGGTGAGGTCGGTGAGTGTGTCCGTCAAGGCGGCGAGAGTGGCAGCGATGTCGCCCAGCAACTCGTTCGTCGGCTGATAGCTGTTGTCGATCCCGGCCGGAATCGAGTCGATGTGCACCACGGTGCGGTCGACGTCGCTGTTCCACAGTGCCGGGTCATATTCGACGGCGTCGTAGCCGACAGTGACCAGGACGTCGGCTTGACCGACGATGACATCGCCGGGCTGGTTGCGGAACAGACCGACCCGGCCCAAGAAGTTGTCTTCCAGCGATCGTGACACCACCCCAGCGGCCTGAAACGTCTCCACCACCGGCAGACCCGTCGTGGCGATCAGGGCGCGCAGCGCCAGGCAGCTGTCCGGATCCGCGCCGCGGCTACCGACGAGAAGCGCGGGGCGGCGCGCGGCCCGGATCACCTCGGTGGCCCTGCGGATAGCGGACGCCGGGGCCGCCGCCAACTCGGGGATCGGAAGGCGGCGGGTGATGCCCGCTGTGGTGGGTGCGGCCAACACGTCGGCGGGCAGCACGACGGCGGCCGCTCCGCGCGGCTCGGCGACCGCGGCGCGAAAGGCGGTGACGGTGGCCTCGGCGACATCGTTGGGGTCGTTGACCTCTCCGGTGAACTTGGTCACCGTCTTGAGCAATGCGGCGGCGTCCATCGACTGATGCGTCCGCTTGAGCCGGTCTTCCCGGCGCACCGCGCCGCATAGCGCGACCACCGAGTCCTGTTCGGTGTTGGCGGTCAGCAAACCGGTGGCCAGGTTGGCGGTGCCGGGCCCGGACGTCACCAGTACGACGCCAGGGATGCCGGTGAGCCGCCCGGTCGCCGCGGCCATGAACGCCGCGTTTTGTTCATGGCGGCACACCACGAGCTGCGGTCCACCGTCCACCAGGGCGTCGTACACGGCGTCGATCTTGGCGCCGGGCACACCGAATACGTACTGCACGCCCTGCGCCGATAAGACGTCGACGATCTTTTGGGCGCTGCGCACGGGCTCACCCTGTTTTGTGGACGCCATGTTGCCCAGTCTGGCCGCTGGCGCCGCTATGCGCTCGTCGGCGGCCCGAACCAGCGCTGCAGCGCCGCGCGTAGGGCCGCCTCGTCGGCCGGCCCGAATTCGTCGGCCGCCCACGCGACATAGCCGTCCGGCCGGATCAGCAGCGCCGCGGCGGGCCGCTCGGCGATGCTCGCGGTGACGGTGTCGACACGATCGGTCCAGCCACTTGCCGTGTCCGCGACGGCGCCGTCGAGGTCGAGCAGCACCGGGCGGGCGTCGTGCAGCAGCTCGGCCACGCGCCGGCCGTCATCGAGCGTCAGGTCCGGCACCAGGCAGCCCGACAGTCTATGGTCGTCAGCTACGTCGTACCGAACATCGTTGCCGGCCAGCAGTTTCGCCATGTGCCGGGCGACGTCGGGAAGGGCGAACAGTTCGCCCATGAGCGTTCGTAGCGCAGCGACTTCGGGCCCCGGCGCCATGAGGGCGGTCTGCGACATCGAGTGCATCATGACGCGCTGACCCACGGGGTGGCGCTCGGACTGGTAGGTGTCGAGCAGTCCGGCCGGCGCCGTTCCCATGAGCTCGGCCGCCAGCTTCCAGCCCAGGTTCATCGCGTCCTGCAGGCCAAGGTTCAGGCCCGGCCCGCCCATGGCGCTGTGCACATGGGCGGCATCGCCGAGCAGCAGAACGCGCTTGTCGCGGTAGCGCTCCGCGTGGCGTGTGTTCTGCCCGTTGATCCGGCGCAGCGCGTGCGGCCCCGGGCCTTTCGGTTCCTCGAACGGCAGATCCACGCCGAGGACGCGACGCGCGCTCTCGCGCAGTTCGGCCAGGCTCATCGGTTTGTCCTCCACCGGCGGCCCGAACTCGATGGTGCCGAACAGCGAGCGGCCCGGTTCGAACTCGGCATAGATCAGCCCGCCGCAATCCAATCGTGTGTGACCGAACGCAATCCGGCCGAACCCGGGAACTTCGATGCCGCCGTCGGCGCGGCGGAGTCCGTCGGGGATGTGCACGTGGGCCAGCCGCCCGACGGTCTGCGATGTGTACCCGGGAAACCCGATGCCCAAGGTCTTGCGGACCAGGCTGCGCCCACCGTCGGCGCCCACCAGATAACCGGCGTCGAAGCGATACTCGCGCTCCGGCGAGGACACGGTCACCGCAACGGAATCCGCTTCCTGCCGCAGGCCGGTGAGTTGGTGCGCCCAGCGGATGTCCACTCCGAGGTCCCGCGCCCGCTTCTCCAGCAGCCGCACCACCCGGGGCTGTTGGATGGGCAACGCGTACATCGGGTTATCGGGCACTTGGGAGAAGTTCAGCGTCATGGCCGCGAAGATCCACCCGTAGACCGGTTGCGGGGGATTAGGGTCACCGGTGAACTCCCGGTATAGGCCGCGCAAGTCGAGCATCCGAACCACTTGGCCGACAAGGCCGTTCGCCTTCGGTTCGGAGCTGGGACCGGGCAGGGCGTCCAACACGACGGGCCTGATGCCGGCCAGCGCCAATTCGCAGGCCACCAGCAGCCCGTTGGGCCCGGCGCCGGCGATGACGACGTCGGCGTGTTCGTCAGCCATGGCGTGCCTTCTTTCTGGTGGGTTCGGGTAGTCCGGCGCTGACGGCGGCGAAGCCCTCGCGGATCAGGGCGGTGATGGCCACCGGCGGATCGGCCCGCACGTAGGCGTCGGCGGCGGCATCGCCGACCGCCCGTACCACGGCCATCACCAACCGTGGGTACAGGTCGTGATCGGGGTCGGTCCCCGTGCGTTCGGCGATGACGTTGAGTAACTCGTCGAAGAGGTTGTGCGGCACCGAATTCCGCACTTGCGGATGCATGACGAGCTTGCGGACCTCGACGAGCTCTTGGCGGCTGGGGACGCGGTTCTCGTCACCGTGCACATCGCCGAAGTCGGCCTCCAGGGGTTCCAGCACGGCATGGGTGAGCGCGGTCCAGAGCGGTTCGTCGGCGGGCCGCTGCCGCAGCGCATCGACGCTGCGACGCACGCGTTCGGCCTGCCGGTAGGCCAGCGCCTCGTATTTGCCGCTGAAGTAGTTGTTGAACGTGCGCAGTGAGACGCCCGCCATGTTGGCGACGTCCTCGCGCGTCACGTTTTCCAGGCCGCGCTCGAAAGCCAGCCGCAACGCGGCGTCACTGAGCGCGCGCCGGGTGTCGGCCTTCTTGCGCTCCCGGAGCCCGCTCATAGCGCCCAGCGTACGCCGAACTTGCCTGGTGGGCAAGATTGCCTAGTGGGCAATTTTCGCCTAGCGCGTGCCCCAGTCCCACCGGGGCGTGGTGATCAGAGTCTGGCCGCTGATGCGTGTTTCGCCCCAGTCCTTGTACAGCTCGATTTCGACGGCCTCGCCGTCGGAGCCCTCGCCCAGCGGACTTGTGCCCAAGAATTCCAGCAGCGTGCGGGAGTGGGTGACCACCACGACCTGGGTCTTCGCGGCGGTGGTGCGGATCAGCGAGGCCAGCGGTGCCACCAGGTCGGGGTGCAGCGAGGTCTCGGGCTCGTTGAGCACCATCAGCGACGGCGGTTGCGGGCTCAACAGCGCGGCGGCCCACAGCAGGAAACGCAGTGTGCCATCGGATAACTCGGCCGCGCGCAGTGCGCGCAGCATGCCGCGCTGACGCAGCTGGAGGTCGAACAACCCATCATGGATGGCCACCGAGACGGTGGCGCCGTCGAACGCCTCGGCGACCGCCCGGGTCAGGTCGTCGAACCCCGATTCGAGGATCGTCTGGATCGCGGCCGCGAGGTCGCTGCCGTCGTCGGCGAGCACCGGGGTGCGGGTGCCCACCTGCGGGTGGCGCGCGGGCGCCCCCGCGTCCACCCGAAAGCCGTCGTAGAACCGCCAGCCGCGCAATCGTTCTCGCACGGCCGCCAGCTCGGGTAGCGCGTGCGGGTGGGCGTACTCGGCGAGCACGCTGTGATACGACGGCAGGGTCCGGGACAACTCGTCGAAACCGCCGCCGGAATCCGCGCTGGCCTCGGCGAAGACGCGCGATCGTCGCACCAGCGTCGTGCTGGGCCGCAGCACCGGACCGGCGAACAGCACCTCGCGTTTGATCTCCGGATCGCGGGCGAACACCGACTCCCCGGCAGACTGCGGCAGGCCCAGATCCACCAGGTAGCCGAAATCGTCTGCGGCGAAACCCATTTCGAGGGACACGGGCCGGGTGCGCACGGTGCCCTCGGTTTTCCCGGAGCGTCGCGCGCCGGCCGGCTGCTCGGGGCCGGCCCACAGCACCGATTGCAACCCGCCCTCGCGGGCCAGCGACCCGATCACCTCGCCGCGGCCGCAATCGGCCAGCAGCCGCAGCGCGCGATACAGCGACGACTTGCCGGTGCCGTTGGCACCGGTGATCACCGACAGCCGGCCCAGCGGCAGGATCACCTCGCGCAGCGAGCGATACCCGCGGATCGCGACGGTGTGCAGCATGGGCCCGACTGTACGGTCGGGCACCGACGGGCCCTACTCCTCCTCGTCGCCGTCGTCGACCGCGGCGGCGAGAAGCTGCACTTCCTCGAGATCCATCTCGTTCTGCAACTCGCGCAATACGATGTCGTCGATCAGGTTCTGGTTGCGCAGCGCGGTGATCTCCCGGCGCTTGTGTTCGAGCACGCCCAGCCGCACCCGGCGGACCTTCTCACGACCCTTGAGGATGCGGGTGTCCGGCGAACCGTTTTCGGTCGCCAGGACCAACGCGGCCTTTTCCTCGTATTCCTTCTGCAGCCGCCGCCGCAGTTCGTCGCTGAGGCCGACCTCGTCGGCGACCGTGGGCAGGGCGGCCAGGGCGGCCTGCGTGCCCCGACAACGCGCCAGTTGCAGCTCCTCGGCGTGGGTGGCGTCCTCGGGCATGTTCGCCCAGCGGACGACGGCGGGCAGCGTACTGCCCTGCACCAACACAGTCACCAATATGACGACGGTGACGATGAAGATCAGCAGGCTGCGGTCCGGGAACGGCGCGCCGCTCAGCGTCGTTACCGGCACGGCCACCGCCGCGGCCAGCGAGACGGCGCCCCGGAATCCCGCCCAGACGGTGACGAAGCGTTGCCGCCAGGTGACCCGACGTTCGCGTTGCACCTCGCGGCGGTCGATGAGCCGGATCAGCAGCGTGGTGATTTCTCCCCAGAAGATGCGAGACACGATGACCACGCCGGTGATCACCAACGCCACGAACAAGGCGTGGCGAACTCCGCCGTCGACGCCCACGATGCCGCGCAGCGCACCCGGGATCTGGACGCCGACGAACACCCACAACGAGCCGTTGAGCAGGAATGTCGCGATGTCCCAGAAGGCGAAGGACTGCAGCCTGGAGCGGGCCCGGATCACCAGCGGGCTGGCGTAGGCGAGGACCAGGGCTGACACCATCACCGCGACCACGCCGCTGCAGTCCAACGACTGAGCAAGCAGGAAGGCCGCGAACGGCGTCACCAGGCTCAAAGCCCCTTCCTCCTGCGGTGCGTCGATTCGCTTGCGCAGCAGCGTCACCGCGCCACCGACCAGCAGGCCGGCGGCGATGCCGCCGAGGTAAGAAACGATGAACCGGACGGTCACCTCGGGCGGGGTGATCGAGGCCCCGCCGATCGCGACGTTGACGCTGACGGCGAACAGGACCAGGGCGGTGCCGTCGTTGATCAGACTCTCGGCCTTGAGCACCGTCAGCGATCGGCGCGGCAGCTTCTTGGCCAGACCGGCCACCGCGGCCGCGTCGGTGGGCGACAAGACCGCGCCCAAGACGCCGGCCGCGTGCGGGTTCATGCCCAGCGCCCGTGCCGTCCACGACACCGCGACCGCGGTGGCGATCACCAGGACGACGCTGAGGAAGACGATGATGCGCGCGTTGGCCCGGATCTCGCGGAAGCTGGTGTTGAGGCCCTCCCAGTACAGGATCGCGGGAAGAAACAGCAACAACACGATCTCGCCGTTGACATGGATGTGCGCGAAATGGGGGATCAGGCCCACCAGGACGCCCAGGAAGATGAGCAACACCGGGGGGCCGACGCGGTAGCGCCGTCCGATGACCGTCCCCACGATGACGGTGGACACCAGGGCAACGATCAGTTCGAGGCCAAACACCAGCCCATCCTGCCGGACGCCACGCATGGCGTCCTCGTCGCCTATCTTCGGTCTGGATCAGACCTATTAGGCTCCGGAGCGACACCGAAGGGGGATCTGGTGAAGGTCAGGCTGCTGGTGACAGTCGCCGCGCTCATGTTGTCGACGGTGGTGGGCTGCCACTTCGCCTCCAGGAACCCGCCGTCGACCAAAACGCTCCAGGTGCCCATGACCGACGTGCTGACGCAGAGCGAGATCACCCAGACCGTCACCCTCGCCGTCGGCAACACCCTGATCGTGCAGCTGGGTTCCAACTACACCACGCCCTACCGGTGGAACCCCGACACCAGGATCGGCGACTCGTCGGTCATCAAGCAGCTCAGTCACGAGTTCGAGCAGCCGGCCTCGGACGCCCTGGGGGCGCCGGGCACCGAGGTGTGGACGTTCAGCGCGCTGAAACCGGGGACCACCACGGTCAGCACGGCCTACACCAGCTTTGTGGGCAAGGACGCCAAGCCCGCGTGCACCTACACGCTGACCGTCACCGTGCAATAAGGCTGCGGGCTCATCGGTCGTCGGGCTACGGTCTGGTCGTGTTCGGATTTCTTCGCAACCTGACCCAAATCGGCCAGCTGCCCGCGCCGTTGCGCGAGGAACTCGAAGCCGAGGGGATCACCTTCAGCGCGGGACGGGTCGGGGTGGTCCGGCACTTCAGTGGCCACGTGCCCGGGGTGTATTCGGCCTCCGGGGTCTCCCGCTATACGGGCGGGTTCGCGTTCAGCGCCGCGCGGATCGTCGCCACCTTGCCGGCCCGCGGTGACGCCAACCTGCGCTCCATCGACTGCCCCTGGGATACCGACAAGGGTCCGGCGCGGGCCACCATCACCAACAAGGGCCTCGGGATCGACATCGATCTCCGCGGCGTCGACCCGGCCTTCAGCGGCTCGATGCGGCTCAACTACAAGAAGAAGATTCCCGACGAGGTGCTCGAAGCCCTGCCCCGGACGGCGCTGCGAGTGCCGGTGGACCCGGTGTTCGTGTACCGGGCGGCCGGCGTGCGTCCCAAGGCCTGACCCCTACGAAACCTCCGGCGCCGCAAGCACATCGGCGCGCAGGTGCGCCGCATAGACCTCGGCGAGGAACTGCTCGACGGCGACCGCGGTGTGCGCGGCGCGGACCGAGCCGAAGATGTCGAAAGCGTGTTGGGTGAATGGCAATTCGGCGTAGACCACCGGTTGGGCACTGGTTTTCCGCAGCTGTTCGACGAGCGTGCGGGCCTGCTCGACGTAGGCCAGCGAGTCGTTGCGCCCGTGCAGGACGAAAAACGGGGGAGCGTCGGGGTTGACGTGGTTGACCGGTGACGCGGCTTCAAACGTCTGCAGGTGCGTGTCGGGCTTCTGCTTGATGATCGACTTGATCAGCAGCCCCGGCATCATCGGGTGCAGCGTCTTGTCGAATCGGGTGAAGTCGTAGATGCCATAGAACGGCACGGCCGCCTGCACCCGGGTGTCGGCGTCTTCGAAACCCGGTTGGAACTGCGGGTCATTGGGCGTCAGCGCGGCCAGCGCCGACAGGTGGCCGCCGGCCGAGCCGCCGGTGATAACGACGAAGTCGGGGTCGCCGCCGTATTCGGCGATGTGCTCTTTGACCCAGGCGAGGGCGCGTTTGACGTCGACGATGTGGTCGGGCCAGGTGTTGCGCGGGCTGTGCCGGTAGTTGATCGCCACGCAGACCCAGCCCAGCTCGGCGAGGTGGCTCATCAACGGATGCGCTTGTCCCCGTTTGTTTCCCGTCGTCCAGGCGCCGCCCGGGATCTGGAAGAGCACCGGTGCCTTGCCGGCCGGGTCCAGGTCGGGACGGCGCCAGATGTCGAGGTGGTTGGCGCTGCCGTATTCGCCGTAGCTGATGTCGGAGTCGTGGGCGTAGTCGCGGTAGATCCGCAGCATCCTCAGGAGCCCTGGCGTCTTGGCGGTGCCGGCGCCGGCGGGCCGGCGCCACAGACCCCTCGTCTCGGTGAGCCGATCGGGCCCCAGTCCGTCGTCCAACGCCTCGGTCAGCGGGACGTTGGCTCGATGGCCCGCGCGGCTGAGGTTCAACAGGCCGAGGGCCGAGAGGCCGGCGACGACCCACGCGATGATGCGCAGCGGCGGGTTGATGCGGCGGCCGGTCACCGCCAGTCCGGCGAGCTGGCTCAGCAGCGTCTGCAGCGGTAATTCGGTGACGACGAGGCCGAACATCCAGGAGTACAGCGACGGGAATCCGCCGCGCGCCAAGGGCCGGTAGGCGTTGACGGTGGACGCGGCGGTGACGGTGGTGACCGCGGCCGCCCCTATGTGCCGGATGACGTGGAGGATTCTCGCTGTCCGCATGGCCTCACCTTACGAGTAGCTGACTCTCGGATTCGCTAGCGCATCTGCTAGCGGATTTGAGAAGGGCTTTGTCGTCTCGGAGAGGTGCCGCACCCACCAGCCCGCCGTGCCGCACCCAACAGCCCGCCGTGCCGCACCCAACAGCCCGCCGTGCCGCACCCACCAGCCCGCCGCCTCGCCCCAACACCGCGCGCACCTCTTCGGGTGGGGATGAGTGACTCGCGAAACCGCTAGCACCCGTGCTACCAACCCGGCGTGAACCACTACACCTACCGCGTCGCGTGGTCGCCGTACCACGGCCAATATGTCGGCACCTGTCTCGAATTGCCGTTCATGCGGCGCGAAGCGCCGACCGCGCAAGAGGCCATCGGCGAAATCGAGACGGCCGTCGACCGCCCACGTCGAAATCATGTTGTCGACCGGCGAAACGGTTCCGACCCCCATGGCGGACCGCCGCTACAGCGGCACGATCGTGATCAGGACCTCCCCGGAGCTGCACAGCCGCCTCGCGGTCGAAGCCGCCGAACAACAGGTCTCGATGAACCAGTGGGTGGTGCAGAAGCTTTCGGGCCGGCGGCCCAGCGACACGTTCGGGCTCTCCGGCTGGGATTAGCGGCCGCGACGGCTAGGACGCTTCGGCTCTGCTCTCCAGCTCCTTGACCGGGGCGGGGTCGTTCTCGGTCAGCCCGACCTTCGCCGCGCCGCCGGGCGAGCCGAGCTCGGTAAAGAAATCGGCGTTGATCTGCAGGTATTGGCTGTGCTCGTCGGGCAGGTCGTCCTCGTAGAAGATGGACTCGACCGGGCACACCGGCTCGCAGGCACCGCAGTCGACGCACTCGTCGGGGTGGATGTAGAGCATCCGCGCGCCCTCGTAGATGCAGTCGACGGGGCATTCCTCGATGCACGCCTTGTCTTTGATGTCCACACAGGGTTCGGCGATCACGTAGGCCACGGGGGTTGTCCTTCCTTCTGGCTAGCGGGGTCAGCCGGGTGCGGCCGTCAAAACACGGTCAGGCTGGCTAATTTAGCGGCTCGTGCCGGACGTGAGTAGAGGTGCGGCGTTGTGGTGTCACAAGCTATAGTTGTGTCACACGATTTGATTGTGAGCCGCCGCCCATGCCCCTCAGCCCCCGGCTGCCCGAACTCGCGTCGTTCGAGGCGTTTCTGGCGATCGCCGAGACCGGCAGCCTCGGGCGGGCCGCACGCCAACTCGGGCTGACCCAGCAGGCCATTTCCCGCCGGCTCGCCACCATGGAGGCCCAGATCGGCGTGACGCTGGCCGTGCGCACGACGCGCGGCTCGCAACTTACGCCCGCCGGGCTGATCGTCGCGGACTGGGCGACCCGTCTGCTCGAAGTCGCCAACGAGGTCGACGCGGGTCTCGGCTCGCTGCGCAAGGAGGGCCGCGAACGCATCCGCGTGGCGGCCAGCCAGACCATCTCCGAACAACTCATGCCGCACTGGCTGCTGTCCCTGCAGGCCGAGGCGGCGCGGCACGGCGACACCGCGCCTCAGGTGATCCTGACCGCCACCAACAGCGAGCACGCCATCGCCTCGGTCCGCGACGGCAGCGCGGATCTCGGATTCGTCGAAAACCCGGGCACGCCAAAGGGTTTGGGCAGCTGCGTGGTGGGGGAGGACGAGCTGGTGATCGTGGTTCCGCCCAATCACAAGTGGGCGCGACGGTCGCGGGTGGTGACCGCGCGCGAACTCGCGCAGACGCCGTTGGTGGCCCGGGAACCCCATTCGGGTATCCGCGATTCGCTGACGGCCGCGTTGCGCAAGGTGCTCGGCGAGGACATGCAGCAGGCCACACCCGTG
This sequence comes from Mycobacterium sp. 1165196.3, assembly GCF_001673415.1. NCBI lineage: Bacteria > Bacillati > Actinomycetota > Actinomycetes > Mycobacteriales > Mycobacteriaceae > Mycobacterium > Mycobacterium sp. 1165196.3. The sequence continues at coordinate 74,379 of NZ_LZLU01000114.1, forward strand.
CTGGAGCTGACCTCCGCGGCGGCCATGCGCGCCGCCGTGCTCGCCGGCGCGGGCCCGGCCACCATGAGCCGGCTCGCGGTCGCCGACGACCTGGCGGACGGCCGGCTATACGCGATCAACATCCCGGAGTTGGATCTGCGGCGCAAGTTTCGGGCCATCTGGATCGGCGGACGCACGCCGCCGCCCGGGGCGATCCGCGACCTGCTCAGCCACATCACCAGCCGCACCGCGGCTGCGAAAGCTTAGGCCGCGGCGTCGTCGGCCAGCGCCTCGTCGTAGCGGTCCAGCACCGTCTCGGCCACCAGCCGGTGCGACCCCAGCGGCGCCGCCATCGCAATGTCGTTGTCGCGGGCAAACTTTGACACGCCGTCGGTGATGAAGCCGGGCGCCAAGAACCACGGCGCGATGACCAGCCGGCGCGCGCCGCGGCGGCGCAACTGGTCGGCGGCGCGGGCCACCGACGCCTCGGGCCGGGTGGCGAATGCGGTTGTGGCCGCGGCCCATCGGGTCCCGGCGGCCAGCCGGCCCGCCACCTTCGCGGTGCGCGCGTTGGCGGCGAGGTTCGACGAGCCGATCGCGACCACCATCACCCCGAGATCGTCGTCGTGTGGCGAGACCCCGGCCTCGGCCAGGCGTTCGCGCAGCACCGAGACCAGCCGATCGTCCTCGCCGAGCACGTCGGCCTGCCGGATGCCGTGCGCTCCGGCGTCGGCGATCTGCTGGGGAATGTCCAACCGCGCGTGATAGGCGCTGGCCAGCAGGAAGGGGGCGACCACCGCGCGGCGGCTGCCCGGCAACCCGGCCAGCACGTCGACGAAGTTCGGGGCGTTGAGTTCCAGGAACGCCAGCCGCACGTCGAGGTCCGGCCGCATCCGCGAGAGACGGTCGACCACGGCTTCGGCGTTGGCGCCCGACCGGGGGTCGCGGCTGCCGTGCGCGGTGAGTACGAGCGTGTTCATCGAATCCTCAGCGCAGCTCGTCCTCGTCGGCGCGCAGCGCCCAGGAGGCGAACGTCTCGCCGTCCTGGCGGCCGTCCAGGTACTTGCGGGTGACCCGGTCGATGTAGTCGCCCAGTTCGGCGCTGGTGACCTTGTGCTGGCGCAGTTTTCGGCCGAAGCCGCTCTGCTCGCCCAGGCCGCCGCCGAGGTGCACCTGGAAGCCCTCGACCGAATGGCCGTCGCCGTCGTCGATCCACTGGCCCTTGAACCCGATGTCGGCCACCTGAATTCGGGCGCACGAGTTGGGGCACCCGTTGAGGTGCACGCTGATCGGCAGGTTGAGCCTGGAATCGACGTCGGCCAGGCGCTGTTCCAGCTCGGGCACCAAAGTCTGTGCGCGCACCCGGGTTTCGGCGAACGACAGCTTGCAGTACTCGATTCCGGTGCAGGCCATGGTGTTCTTGCGCCACGACGACGGCCGTGACGGCAGGCCCAGCGCGTCCAGGCCGGCGACCAGTTCGTCGACCTTGTCGTCGGGAACGTCGAGGATGACCAGCTTCTGGAAGGGCGTCCACCGGGCCCGGTCGGAGCCGGCCTTCTCCATCAGGTCGGCCACCGCCGACAGGGTGCTCCCCGTCACCCGCCCGACGATCGGCGCGACGCCAACGGCGTTGAGCCCGTTCTTGATTCGCTGCACCCCGACGTGGTCGATGGTGTGCTTGACCGGCGCGGGCGCCGGCCCGTCGATCAGCCGGCGGTTGAGGTATTCCTGTTCGAGAACTTCGCGGAACTTCTCCACGCCCCAGTCCTTGACCAGGAACTTCAGCCGGGCCTTGGCGCGCAGCCGCCGGTACCCGTAGTCACGGAACAGCTGGGTGACGCCCTCCCAGACGTCGGCGACCTCGTCCAGCGGCACCCACGCGCCAAGGCGCTGGGCCAGCATCGGATTGGTCGACAGGCCGCCGCCCACCCACAGGTCCAGGCCGGGCCCGTGTTCGGGGTGGTTGACGCCGACGAACGCGATGTCGTGGGTCTCGTGGGAGACGTCCTGCAAACCGGACACCGCGGTCTTGTACTTGCGCGGCAGGTTGGCGTACTCGGGGTTGTTCAGCGAGCGGCGGACGATCTCGTCGATCGCGGGCGAGGGGTCGAGGATCTCGTCGAGCGAGTCGCCGGCCAGCGGCGACCCGTGGATGCCACGCGGGCAGTCGCCGCAGGCCTCGGTGGTCTGCAGCCCCACGGATTCGAGCCGGCGCCAGATCTCGGGGACGTCCTCGATGCGGACCCAGTGCAGCTGCAGGTTTTCCCGGTCGCTGATGTCGGCGGTGTCGCGGGCGAATTCGGTGGAGATCTGGCCCAGGGTGCGCATCGTGTGCGCGGTCATCGCCTTGCCGTCGGAGCGGACCCGCATCATGAAGTACTTGGCTTCGATCTTGTCGGTGTTCTCGTCACCGGTCCAGCTGCCGTCGTAGCCCTGCGCGCGCTGGGTGTAAAGGCCCATCCAGCGGAACCGCCCGCGCAGGTCGTCCTTGGCGATGCTGTCGAAGCCCTCTTTGGCGTAGACGTTGATGATGCGATCGCGCACGTTCAGCGGCGCGTCGTCGCTTTTGAACTGCTCGGCGTGGTTGAGCGGTTCGCGATCGCCCAGGGCCCACTGACCGTCGTTGCGTGTCTTGACGGGACGTGCGGTGGTCATATGGCGTTCTCATTCCTCGCGGCGACGCATTGTCTGCGGTTATGCGGCCACAGGATGGGCTGTCGGGCCGCGGCATCGCGATGATGTTGGGTCTTTAGGCACCCGCAAGTTCGTCGTTGGACCCACGGGTCGCGATTTCCATGGTGCACCAGTTACGACGGCGTCAGTAGAGGTCATGTGTTGTGAAGGCACAACCGCGCGTTGTGTGCGCTGCTTCACGTCTTTGCCTTGGCGGCCAGCGGGATTGGGCGGGCGTTTACCGGATTCGCAGTAGGGTGGCCGCTTATGAGCACCTCCGACGTCCACGACGTGATCGTTATTGGTTCGGGTCCTGCTGGGTATACCGCGGCGTTGTATGCGGCGCGGGCGCAGTTGGCGCCGGTGGTGTTTGAGGGGACGTCGTTTGGTGGGGCGTTGATGACGAC
>NZ_LZLU01000115.1:0-657 GCF_001673415.1 Mycobacterium sp. 1165196.3
CAACAAGGTTGTGCAGTGGGTGCCGGATCGATACTGGCCGGCGCACAGCACGATTCCGTTGACGGTGGGCGGCGCGGCCGCCGAGATCAAAACGGGCCCCGCCGTGATCGGCGTCGCCAGCATCTCCGAACACACCTTCACCGTCAGCATCGACGGCGCCGAGGCGGGACCGCCGACGTCGCTGCCCGCGCCGCACCACCGGCCGCACTTCGGCGAGCAGGGCGTGATGCCCGCCTCGATGGGCAGGCCGGAATACCCGACGCCGGTCGGCTCCTACACCGTGCTGGCCAAAGAGGAAGCGGTGACGATGGATTCGAGCAGCGTCGGCATCCCCGTCGACGACCCCAACGGCTACCTGCTGACGGTCAACTACGCCGTCCGCATCACCAGCCGCGGGCTGTTCGTGCACTCGGCCCCGTGGGCCGTCCCCGCCCTGGGTCTCGAGAATGTCAGCCACGGCTGCATCAGCCTGAGCCCCGATGACGCCGAGTGGTACTACGACCACGTCCACGTCGGCGACCCGGTGATCGTCCAGGACTAATCAGGCACCGTTTACGAAGCTCCGCACCCGGGCGTCAGCCGGGTGCGGAGCTTTTAATTATGCTGCGGCCGAACTCTTTTCACTGCGAATAAGGAACGGGCCCGCTGGTGTTCACC
>NZ_LZLU01000116.1:0-49612 GCF_001673415.1 Mycobacterium sp. 1165196.3
ACTTCCACAGCTCGGCCAGCGACACCATCACCGCGAAGAGCACCGGCTGCACAACGTCGACGCGGTCCAGGCTCGCAGCGCCGGGCGCGGCGCGAAGCACGTCGGTCAGCGACCAGTCGACGAATTCGGCGAAGGCCTCTTCACACTCCCGGATCTGCTGTGCGAATACCGGTGCGGTGTCCAGCAATTCGATTGCCATGCCCAGCCATTGCGAGCCTGGACCGCGTCGACGTTGTGCAGCCGGTGCTCTTCGCGGTGATGGTGTCGCTGGCCGAGCTGTGGAAGTCGGTCGGGGTGAACCCCGACGCGGTGATCGGCCATTCGCAAGGCGAGATCGCGGCCGCCTACGTCGCCGGCGCGCTGTCGCTGCGCGACGCCGCCCGGGTGGTCACGTTGCGCAGCAAGCTGCTGACGTCGCTGGCCGGCCCCGGCGGCATGCTGTCCATCGCCTGCAGCACCGAACGGGCGCGGGAGCTGTTGGCGCCGTACGGGAACCGAGTCAGCATCGCCGCCGTCAACGGCCGCTCGGCCGTCGTGGTGTCGGGCGAGGTGGCCGCGCTCGACGAGCTCGTCGGCTTCTGCGCCGACCTCGAGCTGCGGACCCGGCGCATCGACGTGGACTACGCCTCGCATTCGGTTGAGGTCGAGGCGATCCGCACCGACCTCGCCGAGGTGCTGTCCGGCATCGAACCGCGCTCCACGCGCATCGCGTTCTTCTCCACCGTGACCGGAAACCGCTTGGACACAGCCGGATTGGACGCCGAGTACTGGTACCGCAACATCCGGCAGACCGTGCAGTTCGACCAGGCGGTCCGCAGCGCCTGCGAACACGGATACCGCACATTCATCGAATCCAGTCCACACCCCGCCTTGGTCGCCGGCATCGAAGACACCGCCAACGACAGCCTGCCGGGTGACACCGAGGCCATCGTCGTCCCCACCCTGGGCCGCGAGGACGGGGGACTCGAGCGATTCCTGACTTCGGCCGCCACCGCATTCGTCGCGGGGGTCAGCGTGCAGTGGCGCGGCGCGCTGGGCGGCGCGGGCTTCGTCGAGCTACCGACGTATGCCTTTGATCGGCGGCGTTTTTGGCTCTCCGGGGAGGGCATCTCGGCGGACGCGTCGGGCTTGGGGCTCGGCACCAGCGGGCACCCCCTGTTGACCGCCGTCGTCGAGCTGCCGGCCTCGGGCGGGGTCGTCCTGACGGGTCGTTTGTCGCCGGGTCTGCAGGGCTGGCTGACCGATCACGCCGTGTCCGGCACGGTCGTGTTCCCCGGATCCGGCTTCGTGGAGCTGGCGATTCGCGCCGGCGACGAAGTCGGCTGCTCGACGGTCGACGAACTCACGCTGCAGGCGCCGTTGATGTTGCCCGCCGAGGATTCCGGGTCGGGCTCGGTCGCCGTGCAGGTGGTGGTGGGTCCCGCCGAAGAGTTCGGTCAGCGCGCGGTGTCGATCTTCTCGCGCCCCGACACCGGCTCGGGCTGGGTGTGCCACGCCGAAGGAACGCTGAGCCCCGGCTCGGTCGAGCCGGGTGCGGACCTGTCGGCCTGGCCGCCGGCGGGAGCCGTCAAGGTCGACGCGGCCGACGGCTACGAGCAGTTGGCGGCGCGCGGCTATGGCTACGGCCCGGCCTTCCAGGGCCTGACGGCGACGTGGGTCCGCGACGACGAGGTGTTCGCCGAGGTGCGTCTGCCCGACGCCGCCGGCGGCGTCAACGGGTTCGGCGTCCACCCGGCCTTGCTGGATGCGGCCATGCACGCACTGGTGGTCAGTCACCCGATAGCCGGCCAGACCGACGAAGTGGTGTTGCCGTTCTCCTGGCAGGGCGTGTCGTTGCATGCGGCGGGGGCGTCCGCGGTGCGCGTGCGCATCGCCCCGGCATCGGCGCCCGAGTCCGCTTCGACCCTGTCCAGGGCGGTCTCGATCGAGCTGGCCGACGGATTGGGCTTGCCGGTGCTGTCGGTGCGCGCGATGGTCGCGCGTCCGGTGAGCGAGCGGCAGCTGCGCGCGGCCGTGTCGGCTTCGGGCCCGGACCGGTTGTTCGAGGCGGTGTGGTCGCCCGCTACGACCACGGCCGCCGGTGACGCCGAGCCGCCGGTGCACGAGGTCTTCGAATCGGTTGCGGCCGGCGAAGATCCGGTTACCGGAACGTATGAGCGCACCCATCGGGCACTGGCGGCCGTGCAGTCGTGGCTCACCGAGCATGACTCCGGGGTGCTGATCGTCGCGACCCATGGCGCGATGGGCTTGGCCGGGGAGGACGTCCCCGATCTGGCCGGCGCGGCCGTGTGGGGGCTGGTGCGTTCGGCGCAGACAGAGCATCCCGGCCGCATCGTGCTGGTGGATTCCGATGCGGCGCTTGACGATAGCGCGATAGCGACCGTTCTGGCCGTCGGCGAGCCGGCGGTGTTGCTGCGTGACGGCAAGGCGTACACCGCTCGGGTGCGCGGCAGCCGCGCGGTCGACGGCGTCATGACGCCCCCGGCTGACGGGCCGTGGCGGCTGGGCATCAGCAGCGCGGGAACCTTCGAAAACCTGCAGCTGGAGCCCGTTCCCAACGCCGGTGCCGCGCTGGAACCGGGCCAGGTTCGGGTGGCGCTGCGTGCCATCGCCACCAACTTCCGCGACGTCATGATCACCCTGGGCATGTTCACCCACGACGCCCTGCTCGGTGGCGAGGGCGCCGGCGTGGTGGTCGAGGTCGGGCCGGGAGTCACCGAGTTCGCGGTCGGCGATTCGGTCTACGGCTTCTTCCCCGACGGCAGCGGCACGTTGGTGCCCGGCGACGTCCGCCTGCTGCAGCACAAGCCCGCCGACTGGTCTTATGCCGAAGCGGCCGGCATCTCAGCGGTTTTCACCACCGCCTACATGGCCTTCATCCACCTGGCCGACGTCAAGCCCGGGCAGCGGGTGTTGGTGCACGCCGCCGCCGGCGGCGTGGGCATGGCCGCGGTTCAGCTGGGCCGGCACTTGGGCCTGGAGGTGTTCGCGACCGCGAGCCGCGGCAAGTGGGACACGTTGCGGGCCATGGGCTTCGACGACGACCACATCGCGGATTCGCGCAGCCTCGAGTTCGAGGAGAAGTTCCGGGCGGTGACCGGCAGGACCGGCATGGCCGGGATGGATGTGGTGCTGGACTCGCTGGCCGGCGAATTCGTCGACGCCTCGCTGCGGCTCGTCGCTCCCGGCGGCGTGTTCCTGGAGATGGGCAAGACCGACATCCGCGACCCGGGTGTGGTGGCCCAGGACTACCCGGGTGTCCGCTACCGCGCCTTCGACCTGTTCGAGCCCGGCCGTCCGCGGATGCATCAGTGGATGGACGAGCTCGCCGGGCTGTTCGACGCTGGGGTGCTGAAACCGTTGCCCGTCACGACCTTTGATGTGCGGCGCGCCCGCACCGCGCTGCGCTACCTGAGCCAGGCCCGGCACATCGGCAAGGTTGTCATGACTCTGCCTTCTGGGCTCGCATCCGGCACCGTGCTCATCACCGGCGGCACCGGCATGGCGGGTTCGACGCTGGCCCGTCACCTGGTGGCCAACCACGGCGTCGAAGACCTGGTGCTGCTGAGCCGGCGCGGTCCGGACGCCCCCGGGTCCGCCGAGTTGATCGCCGAGCTGCAAGCCGCCGGAGCCCGCGCGCGCGTGGTCGCGTGCGACGCCGCCGATCGGGCGGCACTGGCGCGGGTGATCGCCGACATTTCGGCGCAGCGGCCGCTATCTGGCGTGATTCACGCGACCGGCGTGCTGGACGACGCGACGATCACCTCGCTGACACCGGAGCGTGTCGACGCGGTATTGCGGGCCAAGGTCGACGCGGCGTGGAACTTGCACGAGTTGACCCGCGACCTGAATCTGGCCGCCTTCGTGATGTTTTCGTCGATGGCCGGCCTGGTGGGCTCTTCGGGCCAGGGCAACTACGGAGCGGCGAACGCGTTCCTGGACGGGTTGGCCGCACACCGGCGGGCGCACGGGTTGCCCGCGATCTCGCTGGCCTGGGGGCTGTGGGATCAGGCCAGCGCCATGACCGGCGGACTGGACGCCGCCGACCTCGCCCGGCTCGGCCGCGACGGGATCTTGGCGCTGTCCTCGGACGAGGCGATGGAACTGTTCGACACGGCATTGATCGTCGACGAGCCGTTCCTGGCGCCGGCCCGCATCGACCTCGCCGCGCTGCGGGCCCATGCGGTCGCGGTGCCGCCGATGTTCACCGATCTGGTCAACGCCCCGACGCGCCGCCGGGTCGACGACTCGCTGGCCGCCGCTAAATCGAAGTCGGCGCTGGCGCATCGCCTGGACGGGCTGTCCGACGCCGAGCAGCACGCCGTGCTGCTGGACCTGGTGCGATCGCACATCGCCACCGTGCTCGGGAACACCACCGCCGAGGCGATCGATCCCGACAAGGCCTTCCAAGAGTTGGGATTCGACTCCCTGACCGCGGTCGAAATGCGCAACCGACTCAAAACCGCCACCGGCCTTGCGCTTTCGCCCACCTTGATCTTCGACTACCCGACGCCCAACGGACTGGCCGGCTACATCCGCACCCAGCTCGCGGGGCTGCCGCAAGAGGTCAAGCACGCGCCGGTCGCGCGTGCCACCGACGACGACCCGATCGTTATCGTCGGCATGGCCTGCCGCTATCCGGGTGGGGTAACTTCGCCGGACGACTTGTGGGACATGCTGATCGAGGGCCGTGACGTGCTCTCGGACTTCCCGACCGATCGCGGCTGGGACCTGGCCGGCGTGTACAACCCGGATCCCGACGTGCCGGGCACCTGCTACACCCGCACCGGCGGCTTCGTCGATGGCGTCGCGGACTTCGATCCGGGCTTCTTCGGCATTCCGCCCAGTGAGGCGCTGTCGATGGACCCGCAGCAGCGCATGTTCCTGGAGTTGTCCTGGGAAGCGTTGGAGCGAGCCGGAATCGACCCCGGCAAGCTCCGCGGCAGTGCCACCGGAATGTTCGCCGGCGTATACACGCAGGGCTATGGCATGGGCGCCGCACCGACCGCCGAGGGTTTCCGGCTGACCGGGCAGTCGTCGAGCGTGGCGTCCGGCCGGGTGTCCTATGTGCTGGGGCTGGAGGGCCCGGCGGTGTCGGTGGACACGGCGTGTTCTTCGTCGTTGGTGGCGCTGCACATGGCCGTGCAGTCGCTGCGCTCGGGGGAGTGCGACCTGGCCCTGGCCGGCGGCGTCACCGTCAACGCCACCCCCGATATCTTCGTGGAGTTCAGCCGCATGCGCGGGCTGTCCGAGGACGGCCGGTGCAAGGCCTACGCGGGTGCGGCCGACGGCACCGGATTCTCCGAGGGCGGCGGCATGCTGGTGGTGGAGCGCCTGTCGGACGCGCAGCGCCTCGGGCATCCGGTGCTGGCCATGGTGCGGGGCTCCGCCATCAATCAGGACGGTGCCTCCAATGGGCTGACCGCGCCGAACGGTCCCTCGCAGCAGCGGGTGGTGCGCGCGGCGCTGGCCAGTGCGGGCTTGACGGCGGCCGACGTGGACGTCGTCGAGGGCCACGGGACGGGAACCACTTTGGGTGACCCGATCGAGGCCCAGGCGCTGCTGGCGACCTATGGGCAAGAGAGGGCCGAGCCCGGGAAACAGCCACTGTGGCTGGGGTCCATCAAGTCGAACATGGGCCACACGCAGGCCGCCGCCGGGGTGGCCGGCGTCATCAAGATGGTCCTGGCGATGCGCCACGAAATGTTGCCCGCCACACTGCATGTCGATGAGCCGAGTCCGCACGTGGACTGGTCGGCGGGCGCGGTGTCGTTGTTGACGGAGGCGCAACCGTGGCCGGGCGACCGGCCGCGCCGGGCGGGCGTGTCGTCGTTCGGCATCAGCGGCACCAACGCGCATGTCATCGTCGAGGCCGTGCCGATCGAGCCGCCGCGCGCCGCGGACGGACCCAAGGCGCCGGTGGTGGCCTGGCCGGTGTCGGCAAAATCGCTGTCCGCGTTGCACTCTCAGGCCGCCCGGTTGGCGACCCACCTGCGCGCCCACCCGGAGGCGGACATCGCCGATGTGGGGTGGTCGCTGGCCGGCAGGTCGGCCTTCGAACACCGCGCCGTCGTCGTCGGTAGCGATCGCGACCCGTTGCTGGCGGGCCTGGACGAGCTTGCCGCCGACGACCTGGCCGGTTCGGTCATCCGTGGCACCGTGACCGCAGGCAAGACGGTCTTCGTGTTCCCGGGCCAGGGTTCCCAAACGCTGGGCATGGGAATGGGACTGCACGCCGGCTATCCGGTCTTCGCCGAGGCGTTCAACACCGTCGTGGCCGAACTGGACCGGCACCTGCTTCGCCCGCTGCGCGAGGTGATGTGGGGGCACGACGAAAACCTGCTCAACAGCACGGAATTCGCGCAACCCGCGCTGTTCGCGGTCGAAGTCGCGCTGTTCCGGCTGCTCGAATCCTGGGGCGTGCGCCCCGACTTCGTGATGGGCCACTCGATCGGGGAGCTGGCGGCCGCCCACGTCGCCGGCGTGCTCTCGTTGGAGAACGCCGCGGTGCTGGTCGCGGCCCGTGGTCGATTCATGCAGGCGCTGCCCGAAGGCGGCGCGATGGTCGCGGTGCAGGCTACCGAAGACGAAGTGCGGCCGCTGCTGGCGTCCGCCGAAGAAGCCGACGTCGGCATCGCCGCGGTCAACGGGCCGACCTCGGTGGTCATTTCGGGCGCCGAAGGCGCGGTGATCGCGATCGCGGACCGGCTCCGCGTCGACGGCCACCGTGTGCATCGGCTCTCGGTCTCGCACGCGTTCCACTCCCCGTTGATGGATCCCATGATCGACGAATTCGGCACCGTCGCGGCCGGATTGGCCGTCGGTAAGCCGACCATCCCGATCGTGTCCAACGTGACCGGTCAGCTGGCCGGTGACGACTTCGCATCGCCGGCGTACTGGAAGCGGCACGTGCGCGAGGCGGTGCGGTTCGCCGACAGCGTGCGGTTCGTGCGCTCGGCCGGGGCGACCCGTTTCCTCGAGGTCGGACCGAGCAGCGGCCTGACGGCATCCATCGAAGAATCGCTGGCCCTGGACCCTTCGGCGGCCCAGGTGACCACGATGTCCGCGCTGCGCAAGGATCGACCGGAGCCGGTCGCCCTGGTCAACGCCGTTGCGCAGGGATTCGTCGCCGGGATGGACGTGGACTGGCGCGGTGCGCTGGGCGGGCCCGGTTTCGAAGCCAACCTGGTCGAGCTGCCCACGTATACCTTTGACCGGCGCCGCTTTTGGCTTTCCGCCGACGGCGCCCCGGCCGACGCCGCGGGCCTGGGCCTGGCGGCCAGCGAACACGCCCTGCTGGGCGCGGTGGTGGAACTGCCGGCCACCGGCGGAGTGGTGCTGACCGGCCGGTTGGCGCCCGGCACCCAGGGCTGGTTGACCGATCACGCCGTTGGCGGTGTGGTGCTGTTCCCCGGTGCGGGATTCGTCGAGTTGGCGATCCGCGCCGGCGACGAGGTGGGCTGCGGCGTCGTCGATGAGCTCAATCTGGCCGCGCCGCTGGTGCTGCCCGCCGGCGGATCGGTCGCGGTCCAGGTCGTCGTCGGCGGCCCGGACGAATCGGGCGCCCGTGCGGCGTCGGTCTTTTCGCGCGCCGAAGCGGGCTCGGGCTGGTTCTTACATGCCGAGGGCGTGCTGCGGGCGGGTTCGGTGCAGCCGGGCGCGGACCTGTCGGCGTGGCCGCCGGTGGGTGCGGTCGCGGTGGATGTCGGCGACGGATACGAGCAATTGGCCGAGCGGGGTTACGACTACGGGCCGGCGTTCCGCGGCCTGACATCGATGTGGCGCCGCGGTGACGAGGTCTTCGCCGAGGTGGCGCTGCCCGCCGACGCCGGGGTGTCGCCGGCCGGGTTCGGCGTCCATCCGGCGATGCTCGACGCGGCGCTGCACGCGGTGATGCTGGCGTCCGACAGCGACGAACTGCCCGAGGGCTCGATGTTGGTCCCGTTCTCCTGGCAACAGGTGTCGTTGCACGCCGCGGGCGCGGGGGCGGTCCGCGCGCGGATCGTACCGGTGAGTTCGTCGGCGGTGTCGATCGAATTGGCCGACGGGCTGGGGCTTCCGGTGCTCTCGGTGGCGTCGATGGTGGCCCGCCCGGTCACCGACAAGCAGTTGCTGGCCGCCGTGTCGAATTCGGGACCGGACCGGCTCTTCGAGGTCATCTGGTCGGCTCAACCGCATTCGGCGACGCAGCCGGTGTCGGTGTCCGCTTGGGGCGCAGAGGAATTGGGTGACCCTTCGGCCGAGCGCTCGGCGGTGCTGTTCGAATCGGCACCGGTGTCCGGCGACGTGATCACCGAGGTGTACGCGGCGACGCGCGCGGTGCTGCCCGTGCTGCAGTCGTGGTTGTCCCGCGAGGGCGCGGGCACCCTGGTGGTGGCGACCCGGGGCGCGATGACGCTGCCGGGGGAGGACGTCACCGATCTGGCCGGCGCGGCGGTCTGGGGGCTGGTGCGGTCGGCGCAGACCGAGCACCCTGGACGAATCGTGCTCGTCGACACGGACGCCCCGCTGGACTCCGACGCGATAGCAGCGGTGCTGGCGCTCGGCGAGCCGCAGGCGATACTGCGCAACGGCGCGGTCTACACCGCCCGAGTGCTCGGCAGCCGCGCCGTCGGCGGCCTGCTGCTGCCCCCGGACGAGGGACCGTGGCGACTCGGCATGAGCAGCTACGGCACCATCGAAAATCTGCGGATAGAGCGCATTCCCGACGCCGACGCGCCGTTGGGTCCTGGTCAGGTGCGCGTCGCGCTGTCGGCCATCGCGGCCAACTTCCGTGACGTCATGATCGCGCTGGGCCTCTATCCCGACCCCGAGGCCATCATGGGCATCGAGGCGTCCGGTGTGGTGATCGAAACCGCCGCGCCCGACGGGCGTTTCGCCGTCGGCGACCGCGTCATGGGGCTGTTCCCCGACGGAACCGGGACCATCGCCAAGACCGACCAGCGCCTGCTCGTCAAGGTGCCGCCCGGCTGGTCACACACCGCCGCCGCGACGGCGTCGGTGGTGTTCGCCACGGCGAACTACGCGCTGGTGGACCTGGCCGGCGCCAAGCCCGGTCAGCGGGTGTTGGTGCACGCCGCCGCCGGTGGGGTCGGCATGGCCGCGGTGCAACTGGCCCGGCACATCGGCCTGGAAGTGTTCGCGACCGCCAGCCGCGGCAAGTGGGACACGTTGCGCGACATGGGCTTTGACGACGATCACATCGCCGACTCGCGCAGCCTGGAATTCGAGGAGAAGTTCCGCGCGGTCACCTGCATGGCCGGCATGGATATCGTCCTGGACTCGCTGTCCGGTGATTTCGTCGACGCGTCCCTGCGCTTGATGAAGCCCGGCGGGGTCTTCTTGGAGATGGGCAAGACCGACATCCGTGACCCCGAGGTCGTCGCCCGAGACCACCCGGGGGTGCGCTACCGCGCCTTCGACCTGTTCGAGGCGGGGCCGGATCGCATCGCCCAGATGCTCGACGAGCTGGCGGCCATGTTCGGCGAGGATGTGCTACGGCCGTTGCCGGTCACCAGGTTTGACGTGCGACGCGCGCCCGCCGCGCTGCGCTACCTGAGTCAGGCCCGCCATGTCGGCAAGGTCGTGATGACGATGCCGGACGCGTGGACGGCCGGCACGGTGCTGATCACCGGCGCCACCGGCATGGCCGGTTCGGCGGTCGCGCGACACGTGGTGACCCGTCACGGTGCGCGGAATCTGGTGCTGGTCAGCCGCCGCGGCCTGGACGCACCGGGCGCCGCGGAGCTGGTCGCCGAGTTGAGCGCGGCCGGTGCGCACGTGGAGACGGTGGCCTGCGATGCCGCCGATCGCGAGGCCCTGGCCAAGGTGATCGCCGAAATCCCGATGCAGCACCCGCTGACCGGGGTGATCCATGCCGCCGGCGTCCTGCACGACGCGGTCGTGACGTCGCTGACCCCCGACCGGATCGAGTCGGTGTTGCGGTCCAAGGTCGACGCGGCCTGGAACTTGCACGAGTTGACCCGCGACCTGGACGTCGCTGCCTTCGTGATGTTTTCGTCGATCGCGGGGCTCGCGGGCGCGTCGGGGCAGGCCAACTACGCGGCCGGCAACTCGTTCCTGGACGGGTTGGCCGCCCACCGGCGGGCGCACGGGCTGCCGGCGATCTCGCTGGGCTGGGGTCTGTGGGATCAGGCCAGCGCCATGACCGGTGGCCTGGGTGCGGCCGACCGCGCGCGGTTCGGGCGTGACGGGATCGTCGCCATGTCGTCGGACCAGGCGCTGGAGCTGATGGACACCGCGCTCATCGTCGACGAGCCGTTCATGCTGCCCGCCCACATCGACCTCGCGGCGTTGCGGGTGAAGTTCGATGGCGGCACCTTGCCACCGATGTTCGTCGATCTGATCAACGCCCCGACGCGGCGTCAGGTCGATGACTCGTTGGCCGCCGCCAAGTCGAAATCTGCTCTGCTGCAACGCCTTGAAGGTCTTCCCGAGGACGAGCAGCAGGCGATCCTGCTGGATCTGGTGCGGGCCAACATCGCCACCGTGCTGGGCAGCTCCAGCCCGGAGGCAATCCATCCGGACCGGGCGTTCCAGGAACTCGGTTTCGACTCGTTGACCGCCGTGGAGATGCGCAACCGGCTCAAAGCCGCGACCGGGCTGGCGCTTTCACCGACGCTGATCTTCGACTACCCGAACTCCGCCGCGCTGGCCGGCTACATGTACCGCGAATTACTCGGATCGTCGGACCAACCCGCGGCGGCGGCCGCGCCGGGCGAAGCCGAGATTCAACGCGTCGTGGGGTCCATTCCGGTCAAGCGCCTTCGGCAGGCCGGTGTGCTGGAGCTGCTGCTGGCGTTGGCGAGCGAGGCCGAGGGCGCCGCGCAGGCCGCCACGGTGACCACCGAAAAGGACATCGCGGACATGGACCTCGACGCTCTGGTCAACGCGGCATTGCGCGACGACGACGAGTAGGCATGACGTGAGAATCGCGGTCACGGGGGCCAGCGGCGTGCTCGGCCGCGGCCTCGCCACTCGGCTGCTCAGCCAGGGCCACGACGTCGCAGGGATCGCCCGTCACCGCCCCGAAAGCTGGCCGAGCGCAGCGGATTTCGTGGCGGCCGACATCCGCGATGCCGACGCGGTCCGACGCGCCCTGGCCGGCGCGGACGTCGTCGCCCACTTCGCGTGGGCGAGAGGTTCCGGACACGACGACCAGGTCAACATCGGTGGCACCCGCAACGTGCTCGACGCGATGGCCGAGACCGGTTCCAGGCGGATCGTTTTCGCGTCGTCGGCCCATGTGTACGGCGGGGGAGAAGGACCGAAGGCCGAAGACGACGCCACGGCCCCGGTCAGCGCCGAGGGCCGACTCAAGGCCGAAGTGGAACAACTGCTCGCGGAATCGGGCGCGGAATGGGTCGCGATCCGTTCCGCGCTGATCCTGGGGCGAAGCGTCGACAACTGGGTGCGCCGCCTGCTGGCATTACCGGCGTTCCCGCACCGGTCGGCCGATCGCGGTATGCAGGTGGTCCACCTCGACGACGCGCTCCGGCTGTTCAACCGTGCGATCGTCGATGCCGAAACCCCGGGCGGGCCGGTGAATCTCGCCGCATCGGGCGACCTGACCTTCCGGCAACTCGCCGCCGCGCTGCACCGGCCGGTCGTGCGCCTGGGCCTCGAGCCCGCTGAGCTGCGACTGGTGCGGGGGACCCCGCTCATGGACACCTCGCGGCTGACAAGCGAATGGTCATTCCGGCCGGCGTGGAAATCGGGCGAATGCGTCCAGGACTTCGCGCTGGCGGTGCGCGGCCGGGTGACCGTGGGCGCCCGGGTGATTGCGCTGCCGTGGCGGCTGGCCAACATCCAGGACCTCCCGTCGGTGGACGCGCCGAGCGGCGACGGCGTCAAGCCCATTTGGGCGGGCGCAGCGGGGGATAACGGGGAATTCGACACGCCGATCGACCCCCGTTTTCCCACCTTCTTGGCCACGAATTTGTCTGAGGCGCTGCCCGGCCCGTTTTCGCCGGCGTCGGCGTCGGCGACGGTTCGCGGACTGCGGGCCAGCGCCGTGTGCGTCGCCGAGCGGTTGCGGCCCGGCGGGACGATCCAGCGCGAAATCGCGATGCGCATGGTCGCGGTGTTCGCCCACCGGCTCTACGGCGCCATCACGACCGCGCACTTCATGGCCGAGACGGTGCCTTTCGTCAAGCCCACGACGGTGGTCAGCAACAGCGGGTTCTTCGGCCCCAGCATGGCCGCCCTGCCGATCTTCAGTGAGGAGCATCCGCACTCCGACACCGGCCGAATTCGCAGGCAACTCCGGACCATCCGCAACATCGGGGTGTTCGGCGTCAACCTGATCGGCCTGTCCGCCGGCGCGCCGCTGGACACCCGTGAGTTCGTCGCCGACGTCGATCGCCTGGAACGCCTGGCCGGCGGCGACCTCGCCGGGCTCGATGATCGTCGGCTGCTGAGCCTGATTTCACTGGCGCGTGACCAGGTGGTGCACGGCTGGGTGCTGGCGGCAGGCTCGTTCCTGCTGTGCGCGGCGTTCAACGTGCTGCTGCGTGGTTTGTGCGGGCGCGAGATCGCGGCGCCCGGCGGACCGGAATTGGTCAGCGCGCGTTCGGTCGAGGCGATGCAGCGGTTGGTGGTCGCCGCGCAGCGCGATCCGAAAGTCACGGCGCTGCTGGCCGAACCGGGCGACCGGCTGGACAAGCTTGCCGTCGAGGCGCCGGAATTCCATGCCGCCCTGCGCGACGAGCTGGCGCTCATCGGCCACCGTGGTCCGGCCGAGCTCGAGATGCTGTCCACCAGCTACGCCGACGATCCCGAGTTGCTCGTGCGGATGGTGACCAGGGCGATGAGCGCGCCGTCCGCGCCGCAGCCGCAGCGGTCCCGAATCCCGTTGCACGCCAAGCCCGTTGCGGCTCTGGCCACCCAGCAACTGCGCGACCGTGAGGTCCGCCGCGACAAGGTGGTGCGGGCCAACTGGGTGCTACGCACGCTGCTTCGCGAATATGGACGTCGGGCGGTCGAGGCCGGGGTGTTCACCGCCGCCGACGACGTCTTCTATCTGCTCGTCGACGAACTCGACGCGCTCCCCGCGGATGTCGGCGCGCTGGTGGCCCGGCGCCGGGCCGAACAACGTCGGCTGGTCGCGGTGGCGCCGCCGACCGTCTTCAGCGGAAGCTGGCAGCCGACCGCGACCTCATCGGACGCGCTGGCCAGCGGGGACACGTTGCGTGGCGTCGGCGTTTGCGGGGGACGGGTGCGCGGCCGGGTGCGGATCGTGCGGCCCGAGACCATCGACGACCTGCAACCCGGTGAGATCCTTGTCGCAGAGGTCACCGACGTCGGGTACACCGCGGCGTTCTGCTACGCCGCCGCCGTCGTGACCGAACTCGGCGGTCCGATGTCGCACGCCGCGGTGGTGGCCCGCGAATTCGGGTTTCCGTGTGTCGTCGACGTCCAGGGCGCCACCAAGGCACTGCCGCAGGGAGCCATGGTGGAGGTCGACGGAGCCACCGGCGAGATCCGCGTGCTCGAGCTGGCCGCGGACGACGCGCTGAGCTAGTCGAACTCCATCTCCAGCTCCACCGGCCCGCTCAATCCCAGCATCGGTTTCCAGCGTGCCGTTGCCACGCGGCGCGGATTGGTCATGCGCCGGGCGATGACTTTGAGGGCCCCGGCGAGTTCGGTTCGGGCGAGATTGGCGCCCAGGCAATAGTGGGCGCCGCCGCCGAACGTCAAAATGGGCGGCGGCTCCTCGCGGGTGATGTCGAACCGGTCCGGGTGCGGATAGACCTCTGGATCGCAGTTGGCCGCAAAGGTATTCACCGAAATGAAGGTGCCCGCCGGAAACGTGTATTCCGCGAACGTGACGTCGTCCAGGACGGTGCGCAGGGTGGTGCAGACCGCCGGCGAGTGGCGCATGCATTCCTCGACGGCTCGCATCGCGAGGCCGGAATCGTCGCGCAACATCGCCAGTTGATCGGGATGGTCACACAGCGCGTGCATGCACGCGGCCAGCTGATTGCGGGTGGTGTCGGTGCCGGCGCTGAGAATGCTGAACGCCAGCATGCGCATCTCCGCGTTGCTCAGCCGGTCGCCGTCATCCTGGGCGCGGATCAGTTCGGAGATCAAGTCGTCGGTCAACCGGCCCCGCCGCTCGGTGATCATGTCGTCGATGTAGGCGTCGAACTCGTCCCAGGCCCGCATCACGATGTGCTGCTCGTTCGCCAGGTCGGAGTCGAACCTGACGATTTTGAAGATGTCCTCGGCCCACAGCGAGAACTGCTCCCAATCCTCGGGGGGCGCGCCCAACAGCGCGCAGATGATCGGGATCGGGTACGGCCGGGCGATGTCGGTGACGAAGTCGCATCGGCCCGTTCGGCCATCTGAGGCGACCTGGTCGATCAACTCGTTGATCACGGTGTCGATGGTGTCTTCCAGGCGCGCCGACGCCCGCGGCGTGAAGGCCTTGGACACCAGACCGCGCAGCCGTCGGTGTTCCTCGCCTTCCATGCCCAGGATGGTGCCGAGGACCCGTTCATAGAGCGGGCCCGACGTTATCCCGCGAGCGGTCATGTGCATGCCGGGCGGGAAAACGAACCGGGGATCGCGAAGTATCCCGCGGGCGAGTTCGTAGCCGAGCACCTCGGGTCCCAGCGGCCCGATGGCTATCGGCGACCGCGTGCGCACCTCGCGGATGCGCGGGGCGACCTCGTGCACGGTGTCCGTGATGTCGTAGTGCAGCGTCGGGAGGTCGGCGTCGAAGACGCTCGGTGCTGCGGTGTCGACGGTCATCGTGACTCCTTAGGCCGGATCAGCTCGGCCGGTAGCGCTTTGGCAGTACTTCGGTCGGCGCCGAAACCAGCCATGACGTCTCCAATCACGGGATGTTGGTCGCCAGGAACGTCAGTGGCAGTCCCAGGATCGACACGTCGTTTTCGTCGAGGTAGGTGCCCTCGCCCTCCATGTGTTGTCGGAATCGCCTTGTCGCGCCGTAGCGTTCGGCGACGGCGTCGGCGCCAGCGGCTTCCGGAACCCCGATCACCACGGTGAACACGCCGTCGCCGTGGCGCTCCAAGAACTCCGTCACCGAAACGGCAACCTCGTCGGTCGATCCCGGGATCGGGCTGATCAACTCGATGCCCCGACTCCAGTCGAGGTGAATATCGAGGCCGAGCTCGGTTAGCTGCAGGGGCTCGAAGACGAATCCCAGATCGCTGAACATTTGTGCCGCGGCGGCATGTCGTTCCGGTGCCACGGCGAACACGACGTGATGGAGCGAGGGTTCTTCAGGCATCGGCGTTTCCTATCGAGAATCGGCGCGCAGCACCCCACGCGGCAGCAGCAGCGGCAGGTCGTTGTAGGTGACGATCCCGGGAGGGGCGGCGACGACGGCGGGTATCGCGGTGAGCGCTGGCATCGCGGTGATGGTCAGCCCCAACATGATGTAGTCGTCCAGGGTCTGGCCCGCAAAGTCCGGTGGGGGAAGGAAACTCAGCGTGGTCTTGATGGTCGGTTGGCCCTGTACCTCGATCGTGTAACCCATGTCCAGCGGCCAATCCGGGTCCAGCGATTGGCCCTTGCGCCACCGGCCGCGGATTTCGATGATCTCCCGGCCGGCGACGATCCCCTTCCAGCGGACGTCCACACCGGCGACGCACCCCTTGTTGATCGTCCAGTCCCCGGGCAGGTGCAGATCCTCGGTGGTCTGGGCGTAGTCGACCTCGCAGCGCACGTCGTCGAGGTCGGCGCCCAACGCATCGGCGATCAACAGCACGCCATCGGCGAAGATGCCGGAGCCCTGCTCGGTGATGGCCGGCAGGTCCGGTTGATCGATGGGATAGCCGAAGCCCATGGGTATTTCGGTTGCGGGCGAGTTGTAGATCGTGGTGTCGACCGATTCCAGCATGGAGACCTTGTCAACCCGGTCCGAAAGACCCGCCGACACGATGGCGAACAGTTGGATGAAGCCGGGATTGATGCCGCTGCCGAAGATGGTTGATCCGCCGTCTGCGCAGGCCCGTTCGATGCGTTCGCGTCCGGCACCGAGGTAGTGCCCGGTGATGAACCCGGCGGTGCCTACCACGTTGATGCCCGCGCCGAGGATGCGGACCAGCTCGTCGACGTCGGCGAACATCGGGTTGTAGACCACACAGTCCGGCTCGAGCGCGAGCAGCGAATCAATATCGTTGGTGGCCTTGATATTCAGCGGTTCGATCCCGCACAGCTCGCCGACATCACGTCCGGCCTTCTGCGGTGACCAGGCGTAACAGCCGACGAGCTCGAGCGTCGGGTTGGCGACTATGGCCTTGACCGAGCTCTTGCCGACGTTGCCCGTCGTCCACTGAACGACCCGATGGATCAACGGTTCAGTCCGTTCATGGGTGCGGCGCCGCCTGGGCTTGCCGGGCCAGCCTGTCGTTGTGGATCTTGACGAGTTCGCGGAATCCCAGCCGGTGATACTTCGGTATCGGCTGGATGCCCCAGACGTCCTGGGCGGTGGCTTTGCCCTCGGCGCCCTCGGGCGGCCCGAACGGCGGGTAGGGGTACTTGCACTCCAAAGTGTCGTTGGAATACCGGATCTTCAGTAGCTCGCTGCAGATCTGGGTGAGGCTCAGGGTCGGGTATCCGTAGTAGACCGCCATGAACGGCAGCGTGAAGGCGCCTTCGATCACCAGCGCCACCAGGCATACGAGCACGGCGCGCTTGATCCACTTGTGCATGCGGGCGTAGTACGGCGTGGTGCCGGGCTCGAGACCGGCGGCCGGGTCTTTGTCGTCGGTGGTCGACGGTGCGGTCATGGCATGGCTCCTTTAGTCGGAGAAGATTTCTCGATTGACGGTGTGCAGGTACGGAATCGCGAGGAACGGGGTGATGTAGAAGATGTCGTAGAGCCACCAGCCGATGACCGGGAACACGACGCCGGCGTAGCGCACGTCGGCGAACATCGTCATGTTGAACACATAGGCCGACCAGATCACCACGCCCATCCAGCAGGTGACCACCATCCACTGGTGGCCCCAGCGCTTCATCTGCAAGAAGCCGATCGCGGCGGCCACCCGCATGGAGAACACCGTCAGGATCAGGCCCGCCACGTAGGCCTTCTCGCCCGGCCCGGCGGCGCCCCCGATCCACAGCTCGTTGTAATGCCAGAAATAGCCGGCGTCGAACATGTTGCCCCAGCCGACCATCAGCACGCGGTTGATCAACGTGTGGTTGGCGACCAGGTCCAGGGCCCAGCCCAGGCTGTTGAGCATGCCGTCGATCAGGGTGAGATAGCCGATCAGGGTCACGATCATCGGCCGGACCGACAGGCCGTCGCGCAGGGCTTGGCGTTGCAGCCACACCCCACGCATGAAGATGGGGAACCCGATCAGGCCAGGCGCCCACATGCCCATCAGGGCGGCGCCGACGATCATCCACTTGTCGGCACGCCGCTGAGCCCGGCGCGATTCGTCGTGATGATCCTCGAGGCCGACCGAATTCGTCTGCGCGGCATCAAGGCTCACAGGTCCCACCACCCCCGCGCGAACGACATGTACAGCTGGACGCCGAACATGGTCAGCAGGTAGCCGTAGATGAAGATCTGGAAGACGATGAGCGCCCTCTTGCGTTTCTGCTCTTGTCTGTCCATGCCGTTGCTCCTTTCTAAGAACTGCTCGATGCGTCTGCGGCGCCCAGGCTGGCAGCCGCGACTTCGCGAAGGCCGTCGGTGACGGCGCCGTCGGTGCTCAGTGGCGCGAGTATGCACGCGTCGGCCGCATCCAATTCCGTTGCGCCAGCGGCGATCAGGTGGGCAGCGGTGACCAGCACCCTGGTCGAGGGCGGTTCGAAGTGGAAGGCTTGGTCTGCGGTGCGGATCGCGACCGCGCATCCGACCAGCCGCCTCGCCGTAGCCAACGGAATTCCGGATTCGGCGACGATCACCTCGGCTTCCCGGTCGGGCGGCAGGTAGTGCATTGCCAGCGTTGCGAACCGCTGTCGGAACGAAGGTTTGAGCTCCTTGAGCGAGCTGCGATAGGCGGGGTTGTACGAACACACCAGCATGAACTGCGCGGGCGCTTTGACCACCTCGCCGGCGCGATCGAGATACAGCGACCGCCGGTGATCGGTAAGTGAATGCAGGATCGCCAAGGAGTCGTGGCGCGCCTCGACGACCTCGTCCAGGTAGCAGATCGCGCCGGCCTTGACCGCCCGGGTCAGCGGGCCATCGGTCCAGACGACGTCGCCGCCGGTCACCATGAAGCGGCCGACGAGATCGGAGCTGGTGAGGTCGTCGTGGCAGCTGATGGTCACCACGGGCCGCTGCAACAGTGAGCCCATGTGCTCGACGAAGCGGGTCTTGCCGCAGCCCGTTGGGCCGGTGAGCATCACCGGGATGTGGCGAAGGAAGGCCTGCTCGAACAGCTGAACTTCGTTGCCATTGGCGAAATATGTTTCGGTGGTCATCTCTTCCTCAGCGGGTCGCGTTCATGCCGTGACCAGTTCGCGATGGACATGGGCCAGTACCCGGGGCAGCTCCTCGATGCGCCGGATCCGTTGCGACCGGCGGGGTCCGAACACCTCGGGGAGGGGATCGACGCGGGTCGGTCCCACGCCCACGTAGTACATCGACACCCCGGCCTCGTTGGCCTCCTCGACGGCGTGCGCGGCGTCCGCCCAGGCATACCGGCCCTCATAGCCTTCATCGGAGATCAGTCCGTCACCGATGACGATCAGCAGGCGGCGCTCGGAGGCCTGCGCCAGCAGGCGGCTCGTCAGATGGCGAAGTGGCGCACCGAGTCTGGTGTATCCGCGGGTGGACAAACCCAGCCCGCTCGGCGGTACGAATCGGCGGTCGTCGAAGTCCTTCAGGCAGCGGACTTCGACTCGATGACGGGTGTTGCCGGTGAATACGAAGACGCCGTGGCGCTCGCGTGCCAGCGTCATGGCGCGGGAAAGCGCATCGGCACAGGACAACTCCAGCTGGAACACGCGGCCGCCGTGCACCCCCAGCGACGAACTGCCGTCGAGCAGCAAGGCGGTGGTGACGTCGCGGCTGCTGGGCAGCAGATCACGGAACACCTTCGGCTCCTTCGCCTCGCCGGTCGCCAGATCGATGTAGTGATCGACGTATTGGTCGACGTCGAGGTCGGAGCCGTCTTCGAGGCGGTTGGTCATCGCGCGGTGGGTGTGTTCCTCGAACCACTTACGCACGTCGACGACCACCGGCACCGGCCGGCGGGCGTGCCGGCCGTCGGAATGCTCGATGACGGCGACATGGTCACGCATGAATCGCTGTGTCCACATGTTCCATTCGGGGTAGGGAATGCCGGGCCGGTGTTCCGGCGTGACGTCGAGATCGTTGTCTTGCGGCCGGCTCGGCGGCGGCAGGTTGGGGTTGCGGACCCCGCCGTCGCCGCCGACCGGAACGGAGTACGGCCGCGGCAAACGCTTCTGCGTTGTGGTCCAGGGCATCCTGCCGAAGCTGCGCCGCAATTTGTCGGCCAATCCGTGCGGCGCCGTGTACGCCAGCGGCAACGAGCCCAGCAGTGGGTGAATCGTCAATTCCTGGCCTGTGGCCGCCAATGCCATTGCGCGATTGAGCATTTCCACGGCGGCCATGTCACCGGCCTCGGTGCGGACCTCGGGAAGTAGTCGACGCACCTCGGCGACCAGTCCCGGCCATCGTGACGCGATCCAGCCGAGGGCGACGCCGGCCTCGACGAGGGTGAGCGCACGCAGTTCCCGGGCCGAGAGCTCGTTGAGGCGATATTCGGTGAGGCGTTCTTTCGATGGCGAACATTGCAGGGCCACGCCACATGTCAGGGTTCGGCGTGTCCAGTCGGGCCCTGAAAGTTGGGGGGCGGGGTAGGGGACGTGAACGAACTTCAGGGCCGCGTTCAGGCCGAAGCCGCGTCGTTCCCCGGTGACCAGCCGCACGCCCTCGCGCCGTTGGTCGCTGAGCGCGACCGCCGTGACGGAGCAACCCCGTTCCAGCGCCATCGCCTGGCCGTCGGAATGTTCAACCATGAGCCGAATGCCGCGTGTTCCGGCTGCCCGGGCCGCGATTCAGAACGTGCCGATGTTGGAGAACAGCCAGTACCAGAACCAGATGATCAGTCCGGTGCCGCCCCAGGCGGCGACATAGCGAAGGATTTCCCATAGATAGCCCATGATGTGACTTCCTCGGTGGCGTAGTGGGTTTCGGCTCGAGCATGTCAATCGGAGAAGAGTTCGCGGTTGACGGTGTGCAGGTAGGGGATGGCGAGGAACGGGGTGATGTAGAAGATGTCGTAGAGCCACCAGCCGACGACCGGCAGCACGACGCCGGCGAAGCGCACGTCGGCGAACATGGTCATGTTGAAGACGTAGGTGATCCAGATGACCACGCCCATCCAGCAGGTGACGACCATCCACTGATGGCCCCAGCGCTTCATCTGTAGAAATCCGATGGCCGCCGCGATGCGCATGGTGAAGACGGTCAGGATGAGGCCGACCTCCAAAGCCTTTTCGCCCGGTCCGGCCGCGCCGCCGACCCACAGCTCGTTGTAGTGCCAGAAGTAGCCGGCGTCGAACATGTTGCCCCACCCGTTGAGCAACACCCGAGCCAGGATGGTGTGGTTCGCCACCAGGTCAAGGGCCCATCCGACGGTGTTGATGGCGGCGTCGATGATGACGAGATAGCCGAGCAACGTGACCAGCATCGGTCGAACGGAGAGGCCATCGCGCTGGGCCCGGCGCAGCAATCGCACGCCCCACAGAAACAGCGGCAAGCCGAAGACGCCCAGGGCGGCGGTGCCGATCAGCAGACTGCCGGAGATGAGCCATCTGTCGGCCTGGCGTTGCGCGAGTTGCGACCGTTCCAGATGTTCGTCGATGGTCAGACCCGTTGGGGGAGCGCCGTTTGAGCCGGCGGTGGTGGCCTCACTGCCGGCATTGCGCTGATGCAGCCTCGGCAGATTCACGAACCCTCCCCGTCTGCTGATCCAATCGGCTTGTGCAATATAACAGGCTGACTGTAGTCAGCGTAAGATGGGTGGTCGACTTTGTGAATCTCAGAGGGTTCACCAGGTCCCGGCCGTTCTCACGGTGCTATCGCGCGGCGCAACCAGCCAATCCGCCCGTAGCGGGGCGCCCCGGCGTGGGAGGTACACGCCGAAAAACACTGACATAAGTCAGCCCTCAATCGTTGACACGGCTTTCACCGGACGCCTACGCTCAGCGAGCGCTCAGCCGGTGTGGCCTCGTGTGCCGGCGGCGGAAACGGTGCACCCGGTGTAGCGCTGTCGGTGCGTGCAAAGGAGTAGCGATGACACCCAAGCCGCCAGCCGGGAAGAAGTATCGCGTAATCCAGTGGGGCGTAGGGAATGTCGGCACGATTGCGCTCCGTCATTTCGTGCACAACCCTGCCTATGAACTGGTCGGGGTGCTGTGCAATCGTCCGGAGAAGGTGGGTAAGGACGCCGGTGAGCTCTGCGGCAAGGCGCCGACGGGGGTGCGGGCCACCACCGACAAGGCCGCCATCGAGGCACTGGACGCCGATTGCGTGTTCTATGCGCCGCTGTGGTCTGACCCCGATGAGGTGTGCCGCCTACTGCGCGGGGGCAAGAACGTCGTTGCCTCCGGCGGCGCCTGGTGGTATCGAACCGAACACAGCAAGGCGGACATCGACAAGATCGATGCCGCCTGTCACGAGGGTGGCACGTCGTTCCATGCGGGTGGTGTCAACCCCGGCTTCGCCGGAGACCTACTCGTGCTGACGCTGGCCCGAATCGTCAGTCAAATCGACACCATTCACATCTACGAGGTGGTGAACTTCGGTCGAGACACGCTGAAGTACCTGCACGAGATGGGCATGGGCAGCGACCCGGCCGGGTTCGAGGACGGCCCGAACCTGTTGGGACAGGCGTGGCCATTGTTCGCACAGTCCATGGTAATGGTTGTCGAGGGGATGGGGAAGACGGTCGAGAGATACACGACTGAGGTGGAGTTGGGGCACGCCACGCGCGACATTCCCTTCGAAGGGGGAGAGACCAGCGATATGCCGGGCTTCAAGGGCGTGATCAAGAAGGGCACGGTCGCTCGCCAGCATCACAAGTGGACGGCGTGGGTAGAGGGCAAGCCCCTCGTGATCTTTCATGAGATATACACGATGGACACCTTCGATGCTATTGAGCCGCAGGAGGATTGGCCTCAGCATTACCACTACCGCATAGTGATCGAGGGCGACTCGTCCACCGAGCTGATCCTGCAGGGGGCGCAGGATCCGGGTGGGGGCTACGCGCTGCCCGGCTACACCTGGACCGCGATGGGCCCCGCGAACGCCATTCCCGCGGTCTGCGACGCCCCGCCGGGTTTCATGTCCCATCGGGAACTCGGGCTGATGCCGCTGCGTGGCGTCATACGGCCCTGACCCGACGGGTCAGGGTTTCAAGCTTCGCAACGTCCTCTCGACGTAGTCTTCCAGCAGCGTGTGGCCAGTCGGCCAGTGGTTGGTGGTGATCAACAGCGCGTACAGACCCAGCAAGAAGAACACCGCACTGTTCATCGGATTGACCTCGGCATCCGTCTCGCCGCGTTCCTGGGCCTGCGCGATCTCCCGGGCGACCAAGACGATCAGCGGGTGATCCCTGCCGTCTTCGGTCTGCGGGCGGGTTTGGGAGAAGTGCAGCGCGAGAAAGTCATTGAACAGCCGATCGCCCAGGCGGCGTTCCAAGCCGACGACCAATCGGACCGCCTCGTTCAATGCCGCAGCGAGGTCGTGCTTCGACCTCAGGAATTGCGCGAACTGCTTGGCGATTCGGTCCTCTTCGCGGCGCTCCA
Organism: Mycobacterium sp. 1165196.3; assembly: GCF_001673415.1. Lineage (NCBI taxonomy): Bacteria > Bacillati > Actinomycetota > Actinomycetes > Mycobacteriales > Mycobacteriaceae > Mycobacterium > Mycobacterium sp. 1165196.3. Next base: position 22,786 of record NZ_LZLU01000116.1, read on the forward strand.
GCTCCAGCAGCACATGCTCTTTGGTGGGGAAGTGGAAGAAGAAAGTCCCGTGGGCCACGCCGGCCGCGGCCACAATGGCCCCCACGTCGGCCTCGGCCATCCCGGCGCGGGCGAACTCGCCGATTGCGGCGCCCATCAATCGCTCCCGCGTCTGCAGGCGCTTAGCTTCTCGTGCCGACAGCCGGTCCGTCACAGCCATTGCTTCCCTCACGGTTGACCTGACTCATGCCAGGATTTCGAGGCTAACCCCGACCAGTATGCCGTGTGTCGACCAAAAACGCTTGCACAACGTGTCATTGTCGAGCGCCACCCGCCACGGCGGATATCTGCGTCCAAAGTTCGTTGACTTTAGTCAGCAATATTCATAGATTGAACGCGCACCACACCGCACATCGGAGGAGCCGGCATGGCGTTGGAGCAGTTCAGGCTGGACGGACAGGTCGCGATCGTCACCGGAGCCGGCAAGGGTGTGGGTGCGGGCATCGCCCGGGTGCTGGCGGAGGCGGGGGCCACCGTGGTCGGGACCGCGCGGACCGAGGCGGATGTCGTTGGCACGATTGCGGGTATCGAGGCCGCCGGCGGCAAGGGGCTGGCGCTCGTCGCGGACGCGATGAGTCGTCCGGATTCAGAGCGGGTCGTCAGCACGGCCATGGAGCGCCTCGGTCGCATCGACATTCTGGTCAACAATGTCGGCGGGTCGACCTACGCGCGATTCCTCGATATCACCGACGAAGACTTCCGGCACACCTTCGACTGGTGTGTGACGTCGGCCTTCATCATGAGTCAGCTGGTGGCGCCCCACATGCTCAGCGCCGGACACGGTTCCATCATCAACATCTCGTCGGGCTCGGCACGTTTCGGCATCCGGGCGCTGACCGCCTATTGCGTTGCCAAGGGTGGTCTGGAAGCGCTCACCCGCGCCATGGCACAGGAACTCGCCCCGAAGATTCGCGTCAACGCCATCGCCCTGGGGTCCTTCGCCACCGACGGCCTGAAGGGCAGCCTGGATCTGATGCCCGGCTCACTGGAAAAGATGCAGGAGGCCACGCCGCTGCATCGGCTGGGCGACGTCGAGGATCTCGGGCGGCTCGCGGTGTACCTGTCCACCCGCGACTGCTATGCGACCAACGCGACATTCCACGTCGACGGCGGCATCGACTCGAACAATTCGCCACTGCCGATACCCGATTACTGACCTGTGCGGCGATTGAACGCGTCATGATGGGTCATCACCCACCGCCGGAAGGACGAGGGTAGCCATGCGCAGGGTCATTCAATTCTCCACCGGCAACGTGGGTCGGCATTCGTTGCGAGCCATCATCGGCAGACCCGATCTCGAGCTGGTCGGCGTGCACGCCGCCAGCAGCCAGAAGGTCGGCCAGGATGCGGCGCAGCTGTGCGGACTGGACGAACCGACCGGCGTCATCGCCACGGACGACATCGACGCCCTGGTCGCCCTCGGCGCCGACTGCGTCGTTTACACATCCCAAGGGGAGACGCGGCCGATGGAAGCCATCGAACAGATGGCCAAGTTCCTGGCGGCCGGCACCAACGTCGTCGGTACGTCGATGGTCTGGCTGGTCACCCCGCGCCACGCCGACGACTGGTTGCGCGAGCCCCTGGAGCGTGCCTGCGCGGCCGGCAACGCCTCGCTTTACGTCAACGGCATCGATCCGGGCTTCTCCGGCGATACGCTGGTGCACTCCGCGGCCAGCCTGACCACCCGGATCGACTCGATCACCGTGCAGGAGATCTTCGACTATGGGAACTACGACGACGCCGAATTCACCGGCGCAGCAATGGGTTTCGGCTCGACGCCCGATGACGATTCGCCGATGATGTTTCTGCCCGGGGTGATCGTGTCGATGTGGGGAGGTCAGGTCCGCAGCCTGGCGGACAACCTCGACATCAAGCTCGATGACGTGCGCCAGCGCTGCGAACCCTGGTACACGCGAGAACGAATCGACTGCACGATGATGACGGTCGAACCGGGGCAGATGGCCGCGGTGCGGTTCGCCACCGAGGGGGTGCGCGCCGGGCGGCCGGTCATCACGCTCGAGCACGTCACCAGGCTCACCCAGGCCGCGGCGCCCGACTGGGAGTTCCCGCCCGACGGCCACACCGGGGTTCATCGGGTTGTCGTGGACGGGGAGCCGCGGGTCGAAATCAACACCCACGTGTCCCACCCGCTATTCGATTCCACTGATGCCGGCTGCATCTCGACGGCCGGCCGGGCCGTCAACGCGATCGATTGGGTATGCCGGGCGCCCCAGGGGTTGATCGGGGTGGAGGATATTCCGCTGTCGGCAACGATGCGTGGCCTGATGTGGAACGAGCACTGACCTGACGACCTCGGCCCCCGGACGCGTTGCCGGCAAACGCATCCTGATCACCGGCGCCGCGCGCGGCATGGGACGCAGCCACGCCCTGCGGCTAGCGCAGGAGGGCGCCGACCTCATCCTGCTCGACATATGCCAATCTCTGCCCGAGATCGAATATCCCTTGGCGACGAAGGACGAGTTGGCCGAAACAGTCGAACTGGTAAGGGGTTTCGGTCGCCGCTGCGTGAGCCGCATCGTCGATGTCCGAAACGAGGCGCAACTGCGGTCTGCGGTCGACGACGGCGTCGGCGAGCTCGGCGGCCTCGACGGCGCGGTGGCCAATGCCGGCGTGCTCACGGTGGCGTCCTGGGACCAGACCACCGCCGACCAGTGGCGTACGGTGGTCGACGTCAATCTCATCGGGGTGTGGAACACCTGCGCGGCCGCTATACCCCACCTGCTCGACCAGGGCGGCGGCAGCCTGGTCAACGTCAGTTCCGCGGGCGCTATCAAGGGATTTCCACTGCAGACGCCCTACACGGCGGCCAAGCACGGCGTCGTCGGCCTGACGCTGGCGTTGGCCAACGAACTGGCGGCGCAGAACGTGCGCGTCAACACCGTGCTTCCCACCGGTGTTCCCACCGGGATGGTTCCACCGTCGTTCGGACCGCTCTTGGGCGAGCGACGGTCCGACCTGATCCCCATCTTCGTCAATGCGATGCCCACGCCGGCCGTCGAGCCCGTCGACGTCAGCAACGCGGTGGTGTTCCTTTTGTCGGATGAGTCCAGGTATGTGACGGGGCTGGAATTCAAGGTCGATGCGGGAGTGACCATCAACTGACGCCGCGCCGCTGCACAGCGTGTGCCCTTACCGATCCCGTCGCCAGCCCATAGGCTGGGCTGACAGATGAATAGTCGTCCGGCGGCCGGAGTTTGCGTGTTCTCGCTGCCCACGCGCGCGGTAAGGGATACAAATAGCTGAGTTCACCAAGGAGAGCCTCATGAATACGGTGCGGACGTCCGTGCTCGGGCTGACAGCTGCCGCCCTATTGGTCGGCGCGACGGTGGCCGGTTGCGGTGGCGGCAAAAGCTCTACGGGATCATCGGGTTCGGCCTCGTCGTCCGGCCCGGCCGCTTCGTCGAGCCCTTCGGCCGGCGCGGCCCCGGGCGCACCGGGAGCCCCGGTGGACTACAGCAACCTGCTGATCAAGCCCGGCGACGTGGGCCCCAACGCCACCGCCGACGGCCCGCCGAGCCAGAATCCCAGCGGCATCACCGGCGTGGGGCAGGTTTTCAAGAACCCCGACGGCAAGCGCACCATCATCGACACGATCGCGGTCTTCCCCGATGCGGCCACCGCCACCCAGACCGCGGCGAACATGCGCGACGTCGTCGGAAAGAAGGTCAACGGCCAGCAGCAGCCCATCGACGTCGGCACCAACGGGTTCATGGTGATCGGTCAGGGAACCGACCCGGCCAACCCGATGGAGATCTCCGAGGCGGTGTTCGTCGAGGGCAGGGCCATGGTCGACCTGGAGTCCGACTGTGTCGTCGGCAATCCCACGCCGGCCGATGTCATGCTCGATCTCGCCCAAAAGCAAGACGCCGCCGTCAAAGCGGGACTGCCGGCCGGCTGAGCCGCCGCTCGTTCACAGGGGCCAGCTGTCCGGCTGCAGCTCATAGCGCAGTGCGGCGGCCGGCGGCAGCGGCTGTCGTTCGTTGACCGATATCGCGTCGATGACGAGGGTGACATAGCGCCGCCAGCCGTCGCTGCCGGCATCCATGGTGGACAGCACGCTGAAGAGCATCGCGATCAGGCGAGGAAGGTCGTCGGCGACCAGGTCGGTGCGGATGCTGCCGGCTCGCTGGCCTGCGCGGGCGAGCTCGCCGAGCGCCGCGTTGAGCGACACCGAGATGTCGGAGGTTAGCGATCCGGCGCGGCGTGCGGCCGTCAGCAGGCTGTGTTCGCGCGCCCCCAGCGATATCGCCGCTTCGATCAGCTGGGTGAGGCCGCGCAGCGGATCCTTCTCGAGGCGGGCGCTGTCGATCACCGGCGTGAGGTCCTCGGCGATGCTTTGATCCAGGGCGGCGCGTACCAGGTCCGCCTTTGCCGGAAATCTGCGGTACAGGGTTCGTTCACCGACGCCGGCGCGGCGCGCGACCGCTTCCACCGGGGCGTCGGGTCCCAATTCGCCGTAGACCTCGCGCGCCGCGCGCAGGATGCGCTCGACGTTGCGCGCCGCGTCGGCCCGCAACGGCCGGTCTTCAACCGCGGTCATCGTCACAGCGTAACTGACAGTTGACTGTCGGTAGCCGCCGCTTTAGGCTCGTACAACTGGCAGCCAACTGACACTTAGTGGAAAACTGGTTATGGCAATACCTTTGGAGACCGCCGAATCCCGGCCTGACGCAAGCCTTCCCGTGTTACCCGTCCCGCGGCCGTCGCACTGCCCGCTCGCGGCCCCGCCCGAGTTTGCGCAGTGGCGCGAACAGGCCGGGCTGCGACGGGCGATGTTCGGCGGCAACCCGGTCTGGGTGGTCAGCCGCTACCAGGACATCAGGGCGGCGTTGGTCGATCCGCGCTTGTCCGCGAAGACCATTCCGGACTCGATCCTGCCGACCGACGCCGACAACAAGGTCGCCGTGATGTTCGCCCGGACCGACGATCCCGAGCATCATCGGTTGCGGCGCATGATGACAAGCAGCTTCACCTTCAGGCGTTGTGAATCAATGCGGCCGCACATTCAGGACATGGTCGACCACTATCTCGGCCAGATGATCGACAACGGTGCGCCGGCCGATCTGGTGCGTGAATTCGCCTTGCCCGTGCCGTCGATGGTGATCGCCCTGCTGCTCGGGGTGCCGCCCGAAGACTTGGCCATCTTCCAGCACAACACCACCAAGGGGCTTGACCAGAAGTCCACCGACGAGGAAAAGGGCCAGGCGTTCGGGTCGATGTATACCTACATCGAGGAGCTGGTGGAACGCAAAGCGCGCGAACCCGGCGACGACTTGATCAGCCGCCTGCTCACCGAATACGTGGCCACGGGCCAGCTCGACCACACCACCACGGCCATGAACAGCGTGATCATGATGCAGGCCGGCCACGAAACCACGGCCAACATGATCGCACTGGGAACCGTTGCGCTGCTGGAACATCCCGAGGTGTTCGAGCGACTCGGACAAACCGACGATCCGGCCGTCATCGCGAACGTCGTCGAAGAACTGATGCGCTATCTGTCCATCGTGCACAGCCAGGTCGACCGCGTCGCGACCGAAGATCTGGTGATCGGTGGCCAACCGATTCGCGCCGGGGAGTTCGTCCTCATGAGCCTGCTCGCCGGCAATTGGGACGCAGAATTCGTCGACCACCCCGAAGCCTTCGACCCGGACCGAAACGCTCGCGGGCACTTGGGCTTCGGATATGGCGTGCATCAATGCATCGGAGCGAATTTGGCCCGCGTCGAGATGCAGGTCGCCTTCGCCACCCTGGCGCGGCGCCTGCCCGGGTTGCGACTGGCGGTGCCGCCGGAGCAGCTGAGGTTCAAAGACGCCAATATCTATGGCATGAAAGAACTTCCGGTGCGCTGGTGACGGTGTCTAACGGCGAGCTGCGCTTCGACGGCCAAGTGGCCGTGATCACCGGCGCCGCCGGCGGGCTGGGCAGGGAGTACGCCCAGCTTCTGGCCGCGCGCGGAGCCCGCGTCGTGGTCAACGACAAGGGCGGCTCGGTGACCGGGGACGGCGCGGACGACAAGGCGGCCGAGGCCGTCGCGGATGCCATTCGCGAGCAGGGCGGCGAGGCCGTCGCAGACAGCCACAGCGTGACGAGTCCGCAAGGCGCACAAGCGATCATCGACACTGCCCTGCGGGTCTGGGGGCGCCTGGACATCGTGATCAACAATGCGGGCATCGTCGGCGACGCGCCGTTCGAGGACATGACCGCCGATCGGCTCGACCCCCTGGTGGATGTCCACCTCAAGGGGGCGTTCTACGTGACGAGGCCAGCGTGGCAGGTGATGCGCGAACAGCGCTACGGCCGGGTGCTCAACACCTGCTCGGCCGCGGGAATCCTTGGCGCCGAACGGATGAGCAACTACGGCGCGGCCAAGGCGGGTTTGCTGGGCTTGACGCGTGTGCTGGCCGCCGAAGGAGCCGCATACGGCATCAAGGTCAATGCCATCGCTCCCATCGCGTACACCCGGATGCTGACGCATTCGCTCGACGAGGCGACCGGCCGGCAAGCCGTCGAACACGATGCGGCATCGCAGGCGGTATTGGATGACCTTGTGGGCCAATACCTTCAGAAACTGGACCCCGCGCAGGTCGCTCCGGTGGCCGCCTTCCTTTCCCACCGGGATTGCCCGGTGTCCGGTGAAATCTACACGGTGGGCGCGGGACACGTCGCGCGGTTCTTCATCGGCAGGACAAGGGGTTGCTACCGACCCGGGCTGTCGATCGAGGACGTCCGCGACCACCTGGACGAGATTCGCGACGAAGCCGGCTACACCGTGCCGGGCGGGCCCGGTGACGAAATGAGCGAGCTTTTCGCGACCATCATCGGCAGCCTCAGCAGCTGAAGGCCGCGCCGACACCGTCCGGCGGCGGGGCCGATTTCAGGCAGCCGTACGGCACGATGCCGGCGGGGCTGAACTTGGCCGCCGACTGGTGCGCATAGTTCACGCAGTACAGGCCGGTCTGCTCGGCGCGGCACCGGTAGTCACCGAACGACAGCGAATCCCCGTTCGCCAGTTCCGGCCCGTTGCCGTTCAGGAATGGGCCGGGATCGGCACGGGCGGATCCGACCTGCAGGTTCACCCCGTCGAAGCTGATCCAACCGCCTTGCCACTGGCCATAGGCCGTCGCGGGAGCCGGCGGTGGATTGGTCAGATTCACCAGGCAGGCCAGTGCGCCGCCGGTGTGCTTGGCATCCGTCATGCAGGAGACCTTGCCGGCCACCGCAGCCAGCGCGATGTCGTCGCCCAGGGGCGTGGTGGCCCCGTCGCGGCTGGCGGTGTGAAAGCGGCCGGGATCGGCGGGATGGCCGGCCTCTATCCAGGCGATGACGTCGGAGATCGCGGTGCCGGCGCCGGGCGCCCCGGTGGGTCCGGGCGCTTTGCTTCCCGGTGCGCCGGCGCCGGTGGATGTCTGGGCGGTGCTCGGGGTCGGCGCTGATTGGCCGCCCGTGGTGTGGGAGCACCCGGCGACCAGTAGTGCCGCGGCGATCATCGCAGCTTTCCGCATTCAGTCAGGCTAACCGCCGCGCCGGGCAATTAAGGCGCTGCGCGCGCGTTACGGCCGTCATGTCGGTTACCGTCGGGTTATGCATGACCGGACTGTCCGCGCACGCACGGCCATCGGCACCGTCGAAGGCTTCACCCGCGACGGGGTCAATCGGTGGCGGTCGATCCCGTATGCCCGCCCACCGGTGGGCCGCCTGCGCTTCCGGGCGCCGCAGCCGGCCCAGCCGTGGTCTGGTGTTCGACACTGTCACGGCTTCGGCAATTGCGCGCCCCAGCAGCGCCGTTACACCCTGCTCGGCATGTCGGGTCTGGGCGGCCGCTATCAGCCGATGAGCGAGGACTGCCTCACCCTCAACGTCGTGGCGCCCGAGGGTGACGCCGAGGGGCCGCTGCCCGTCATGGTGTTCATCCACGGCGGCGGCTACTTCCTGGGCAGCTCGGCGACACCGCTGTACGACGGCGCGGCCCTGGCCCGCCGGGGATGCGTCTACGTGTCGGTGAACTACCGCCTGGGCGCGCTGGGGTGCGTGGACTTTTCGTCGTTGTCGACGCCCGAGATCACCATCGACAGCAACCTGTATCTGCGCGACCTGGTGCTGGCGCTGCAGTGGGTTCGTGACAACATCGCGGGATTCGGCGGTGATCCCGACAATGTCACCATCTTCGGCGAGAGCGCGGGAGCGTGCATCACCGCATCGCTGCTGGCGGTGCCCGCCGCCGAAGGCCTGTTCGCCCGGGCCATATCGGAGAGCCCGGCGTCGGGTCTGGTGCGGTCGAAAGAGGTCGCCGCGGAGTTCGCGAACCGCTTCGCCAACCTGCTGGGGGTGCGCAAGCAGGATGCCGCCAACGCGCTGATGCAGGCGTCCGCCGCGCAGCTGGTGGAAACCCAACACCGGTTGATCGACGAAGGCATGCAGAACAGGCTGGGCGCCTTCCCAATTGGCCCGGTCTTCGGTGACGACATGCTGCCATTGGATCCGGTCGAGGCGATGCGGCGCGGTGAGGCCCACCGGGTACCGCTGATCGTGGGCACGAATGCCGAAGAGGGCCGGTTGTTCACCCGCTTCCTGGCGATGTTGCCGACCAACGAGACGATGGTCGAAGAGCTGCTGGCCGAGGCGGAACCCGCTATCCGCGAACGCATTACCGCCGCATATCCCAATTATCCCGAGCGGGCGGCCTGCATCCAGCTCGGTGGTGACTTCGCCTTCGCCTCGGCGGCCTGGCAGATCGCGGAGGCCCACGGCGCGCACGCGCCGACCTACCTCTACCGGTACGACTACGCGCCGCGCACGCTGCGCTGGTCGGGCTTCGGGGCCACCCACGCCACCGAGTTGCTCGCCGTTTTCGACGTGTACCGCACCAGATTCGGCGCGTTGCTGACCGCGGCGGCGGACCGGCGGGCCGCGTTGCGGGTCAGCAATCAAGTGCAACGGCGCTGGCGCGCCTTCAGCCGGACCGGCGTGCCGGGGGAGGACTGGCCCCTCTATACCGCCGAGGATCGTGCCGTGATGGTCTTCGACCGCAAGTCCCGCGTCGAGTTCGATCCACACCCGCATCGCCGAATGGCATGGGACGGCTTCTCACTGGCGCGTTGACCTGGCACGCTAACCCTCATGCATGCCGAGACCGAGCAAGTCATCGAACGACCCAGTGACCTCTCCGCCACCTGGCTGGCCGCGGTCATCGGCACCGGACCCATCGCCAACTTCGCGGTGGAGCGCATCGGCACCGGCCAGATGAGCGAGTGCTACCGGGTCCGGCTCAGCTATGCCGAGGCCGGGGGCGGGCCCGAGTCGGTGGTGCTGAAGGTCGCGGCCACCGATCCGGTGAGCCGCCAAACCGGGCTGGCGCTGGGGCTTTACGAGCGGGAGGTGCGTTTCTACGGCGACATCGCGCCGCGTCTGGGCGGGCCCATCGCGCCCTGCTACCACGCGGCGGTCGACACCTCCACGGGTGTTTTCGATCTGCTGCTGGGTGACGCGGGGCCGGCCGTCGTCGGTGACGAAATCGCCGGAGCCACAGTCGAACAGGTTCGCCTCGGCGCCGTCGAGCTGGGACGCCTGCACGGCCCGCTGCTCGGCGACGTTTCGCTGGCCGAGGCGCCGTGGCTCAACCGCGACGCGCCGCTGAACCAGGCCATGATCACCCCGCTGTACGCGGGTTTCGTCGACCGCTACGGCGACCAGATCGCACCGGAGCACCGCGTGGTGTGCGAACGCCTGGTCGCCGCGTTCGACGGCTACCTTGCCCAGGAAGCGGAGGCGTCCGAGCGGGGCCGCGTCCAGGGCCTGGTGCATGGCGACTATCGCCTGGACAACATGCTGTTCGGTACCGAGGGCGCCGATCGCGCGCTGACGGTGGTCGATTGGCAAACCGTGTCGTGGGGTCCGGCGCTGACCGATCTGGCCTACTTCCTCGGTTGCGCGTTGTCCACCGAGGATCGCCGGCAGCACTACGACGCGCTGCTGCGCGCCTATCACGAGGCGCTGGGACCTGCGGCACCACTGACTCTGGTCGACGTCGCCGACGGTGTGCGCAGGCAGAGCTTTTTCGGGGTGATGATGGCGATCGTTTCCTCGATGCTGGTCGAGCGCACCGACCGCGGCGATCAGATGTTCATGACGATGCTGCGGCGGCACTGCGACCACGTCCTGGACACGGACGCGCTGTCGACGCTGCCCGTCGCGGCGACCCCCGAGCCGTTGCAGCCGGCCGTCGAGGACGAACTGGCCCACGAGCCCACCGCCGAACCGCTGTGGAGTGAGAGTTGGTACGCCGACTTCGCCGACGCGGCACAGGGATTGGGTGGCTGGTTCCGGCTCGGGCGGGTGGCCAACGAACAGACCGCGTGGGTGCACGTGTTGCTGTGCGGGCCCGACATGCCGACCGTCGCCGTCGACACGCAAGTGCCGCTGCCGTCGGATCCGTGGTCGGTGCGGACCGACGACTTAGAGCTCGGGCATTCCGCCGACGCGCCTCTGCAAAGCTATCGCGTCGACGTGCGGGCGCGGGCCCGGTCCTACTCCGATCCGTCGGCGTTGCTGCGCGGCGAGCCCGGCGAACCCGTCGAGATGAGCGTGAACCTGGTGTGGGCCACCGACGGCACCCCGTACAAGTACGCCGTGACGACGCGTTATGAGATCCCGTGCACCGTCTCGGGCAGCGTCAGCGTCGGTGACACCAGCTACCGTGTGAAGTCCGTTGCGGGCCAACGGGATCACTCGTGGGGTGTGCGCGATTGGTGGGGCATGGATTGGATCTGGAGCGCGCTGCACCTGGACGACGGCACCCATTTGCACGGCGTGAACATCCGGATCCCCGGGGCGCCCGCGTTCAGCATCGGCTATGCGCAGGGCGCCGACGGCAAGGTGACCGAGTTGCAGACCGTCGACTCGCGAGAGTCCTTCGCCGACAACGGGTTACCGCTTGAGGCGACGCTGGCGTTGGAGCCGGCGCAGATCACCGCGAACGCGCGCGTGCGCGGCCAGGCGCCGGTCCGGCTCATGGCACGCGACGGGCGGGTCAGCCAGTTCCCCCGCGTGTGGGCCACGATCAGCACGGCCGACGGGCGCAGCGGTGTCGGTTGGCTGGAATGGAACCGCAACCTCGGCGAACAGACTTAGGTGAGCGGATCGGCCCCCGTTGTCGTGATGGGCGTCTCGGGATCGGGCAAATCGACGGTGGGGGCGGCGCTCGCGCGGCGCCTGCGGGTCCCGTTCGTCGACGCCGACACCCTGCACCCGCCCGCCAACATCGCCAAGATGGCCGCCGGTGAACCGCTCGACGACGACGACCGCTATCCCTGGCTGGAGCAGGTCGGCGAATGGTTGGCCGCCCATCGCGAGGGCGCGGTCGTGAGTTGTTCGGCGCTGAAAAGGGCCTACCGTGACCAGTTGCGCGCCCACTGTCCGGGCGTGCGGTTCCTGCACTTGTCGGGCTCGGCGGAGCTGATCGGGGCCCGGCTGGCAACGCGGACCGATCACTTCATGCCTGCCGCGCTGCTGCGCTCGCAACTGGACGCACTGGAGCCGCTCGGTCCCGATGAGGTCGGCATGACCGTCGACGTCGGGCCCGACGTCGACGCGATCGTGGACACCGTCGTGCGGGCCCGCCCATAGCCGCGGCCGCACGGCGCGGTGTAGCATTGTGCTACACGTCGTAACGTAGTGCTGCATGGGAGGAAGCCGTGGCTGAGGCCGTCGATCGTGTCACCCGCGTCGCGTCCGACCTGATGGACAGCGCGGCGGCTGAGGGCGCCCGGCAGAGTCGCTCGGCCAAGCAGCAACTCGACCACTGGGCACGGGTGGGGCGGGCGGTATCCAGTCAGCACACCGCCTCGCGGCGGCGGGTGGAAGCCGCGCTCGCCGGCCAGCTGCCGACCGGCGAACTCACCGTCGAGGAGGGCGTGGTATTCAACGCCGAGATCTGCGCGGCCATCGAGGAAAGCCTGGCGCGCACCAACTACGGGGCCGCGCTGGCCGGGCAGGGGGTCACCACCGTGGCCCTCAACGACGACGGCGAAATCGTCGAGCATCGCCCCGACGGCGCCGCGGTGGTGCTCTGAGGCACCCGCTGATCCGGCACTCATCAGCGTTTCGGCGGTCCGATGGATCGACTTGACCTGGTGGTCGGGCCGAACGGTGCCGGTAAGTCGACCTTCATCGCGCTCACCCTGGCGCCGCTGCTGCCGGGCAGTCTCGTGGTCAATGCCGACGAAATCGCACGGCAGCGGTGGCCGGAGGATCCGGCATCGCACTCGTACGACGCCGCGCGCATCGCCGCCGACACCCGCGCCAAGCTGATCGAGCTGGGCCGGTCGTTCGTCGCCGAGACCGTGTTCTCCCACCCCTCCAAGCTCGACCTCGTCAAGGCGGCCCGCAGCGCGGGCTTCACCGTCGTCCTGCACGTGCTGATCATCCCGGAAGACCTTGCGGTCCAACGTGTTCGATACCGGGTGCAAGCCGGCGGCCATGACGTTCCGGAAGCCAAGATCCGGCAGCGCCATCGCCGGCTGTGGGTGCCGGTCGCCGAGGCGATCGCCTTGTCCGACCTTGCGACGGTCTACGACAACAGCCGCCTGCGCGGCCCGCGCATCGTCGCGCGACTCAGCGGCGGCCTGACCGTCGGCGCACCCGACTGGCCCACCTGGGCACCGGAAATCCTGCGGGCTCGCTGGACCCACTGACTTGCGGCGTTACGCGGACAGCGGCGCGCCCGGTTACCAGGGCAGCTTGCGGCGGCCGGTGTCGACCTGACCGCCGACCCGCTCGCGGGCGGTGTCGGCCAAGTCGGCGCCGCGCTGCCGCGCGGTTTCGGCGAACTCCTCGCCGCGCGCCCGCGCCGTGCTGGCCAGCTTCTCGCTGCGCTTGCGTGCCTTCTTGGCCAGCTTCTCGCTGCGCTTGCGCGCCTTCTTGGCCAGCGGCGCGGCCCGGTCGGCCGCCTCGTCGGCGAGTTCCTCGCTGCGCTTGCGTGCCTTCTCCGCCAGGTACGCGGCGCGGTCGGCGGCCTCGTCGGCCCATTCCTCGCTGCGCTTGCGGGCCTTCTTGGCCAGCGGTTTACTGCGCTCGGCCGCGGTGCTGGCCAATTCGCGGCCGCGTTCGAGCGCGGCTTCGGCGTAGGGCGCGCCGCGCTCGGCCGCGGTGCTGGCCAATTCGCGGCCGCGTTCGAGTGCCGCTTCGGCGTAGGGCGCGCCGCGCTCGGCTGCCGTGCTGGCCAGCTCGCGGCCCCGTTCGGCGCCGATCTGCAGGCCGTGCGCGATGCGATCACCCAGTTCGGAGAAATCGGCATCGAAGCCCGAATCGTCCGATCCGGGCCACGCCGAGGACACCCGCTCGGAGAGCCGTTCCGCCGCCCGACGGCCACGCCACCCGAGGGAGGGCTTGCCGGCGGTGTCGGCCGACGCGATCAACAATCCGCCCAGCAGGCTGAGGTCGGTGAGGAATTGCTGGCGTTTCTGGGCTTTGGCCACCGGGTCGCTTTCGTTCCAGAACGAGTGTGTCCCAAGGTTGGCCGGTAACACCGTCACCGCGAGAGCGGCCGATGCGATCCGGGGGAGTTTGCCGGTGGCGAGCAGCAGGCCGCCGCCGATCTGAACGGCCGCGGTGATCTGCGCGACCGTCTCGGGGTCGCTGGGGATGCTGCTACTCACCGATTCCGGCAATGCCTGCAGCCCGTCCACCGTCGGCGCCGCGGCCTCCGCCGCGGATTTGGGGTTCAGCAGTGAATTGACTCCTTGCCCGATGAATGCCACTGATAACAGGGGTCGCGCGATTCTCCTGAGCACCATGGCCCGTGTATTACCCGGCTGCTTGTCGAGCAAACCGCCACCCCGATAACCCCAGCTAGAGCCGCGTAGCGTCGCACACCGATAGGGTGGAGCGCGTGCGAGCGTTGATCGTCGTCGACGTGCAAAACGACTTCTGCGAGGGCGGCTCGGTGCCCACCGCCGACGGCGCCGCCGTGGCGTCCGCGATCAACGCCTATCTGTCCGGTGAGCCGGGCTACCGGTACGTCGTCGCGACGCAGGATTTCCACATCGACCCGGGTGACCATTTTTCCGACCACCCGGATTTTTCATCGTCCTGGCCGGTGCACTGCGTCGCCGGAAGCGCCGGCGCGAATCTTCGCTCGGAGCTGGACATCCGGCGCGTCGACGCCGTCTTCCGCAAGGGCGCGTACGCCGCGGCGTACAGCGGTTTCGAGGGCGTCGACGACGACGGCACCCCGCTACTGCAGTGGCTGCGCCGGCGGGGGGTCGACGAGGTCGACGTGGTCGGCATCGCCACCGACTTCTGCGTCCGGCGGACCGCCGAGGACGCCGCGGCGGCGGGCCTGACCACCAGGGTGCTGGTCGACCTGACCGCGGCCGTCGATTCGGCGGCCGAAGCGCTGGCCGAAATGCGGTCCGCCGGCATCGAGTTGGTTGGGGAACCGTAATGGTGGTGCCACTGGATCGACAGCAGCTGCTCGCCGCCGTGGAGCGCTCGCCGCAGGCGGCCGCCGCGCACGACCGCACCGGGTGGGTGGGGCTGTTCACCGGTGACGGCCGCGTCGAGGATCCGGTCGGCTCCCGACCGCACGTGGGGCACGAGCAAATCGGGCGCTTCTATGACACCTTCATCGGCCCCCGTGACATCAAGTTCCATCGCGACCTCGACCTCGTGGTCGGCACGACGGTGCTGCGTGACCTCGAGCTCGAGGTGACGATGGGCTCGGCCGTGACGATGTTCATTCCGGCGTTTCTGCGTTATGACCTCCGAGAAGCCAACGGCGAGTGGAAGATTGGCCATCTGCGGGCCTATTGGGAGCTGCCCGCCATGATGCTGCAGTTCCTGCGCACCGGCCCTGGCGCCCTGCGGCCCGCGTTGAACCTGTCCACGGCGCTGGTGCGCAACCAAGGCTGGGGCGGGGCCGCCGGCTTCATGACCGGATTCCGCCGAGTCGGGGCACGCCACCAGCGGCTGGTGACGACGTTCCTGGAGGCCGCGGGGCGCCACGACACGTCCGCCGCCGCGCGGATGCTGTCGTCAGATGCCGCAATAACTTTGGGTGATCACGACCCGCTCGACCTGGCCGAGCTGGCCGAGCAGCTGGACGGTGCCGGCACAACCAGGACGAGCAGCGCGGGCCGCACCGTCGCGGTGTCACTCAACTCGGGTCACGGGCGCGCCATTGTGTTCGCCGATGTGGATTGGCGTGGCGCCGCGATCAGCCGGATCCGCTACTTTCCCGCCTGACCTCGTCAGGCCTGTGTCTCAGCGGAGCACCATCAGCACCAGCGATGCCCCGGCCAGGCACAGGTACGCACCGGGAAACGCGATGTTGTACAAAACGTGGGCCCTCAGATGCGTCGCCACGGCGCCGACGAAAAACAGCACCAGGCCCGCGGCGGCCGCGATACCCAATTCGCGCAGGCCCAGCAGTCCGAGGACGATCCCGGCGGCCCCGGCCAGCTTCAGCGCGCCAAGCGCCGGCAACCATGACCGCGGCACCCCGACCTCGGCAGAATTCGCCAGAACGAATCGCGCCGGAACGAAGTCGGCGATGGCGATCGCCGCGGTGATGACGGCGGTGGTCAGCGTGACGGCGACAAGTGCGGTGTTCATCTCCGATCAATCCCTTGTCGCGCAGCGATTTCCGCAGCGGCGGGTCGAATGCGGGCAGTGCGCACCGTGGCGCACAATCGGTAGGGTCATGGTGCTTGTCTCCTTCGCCAGTGGAAGTCCGTCGGACGCGGTCAACTTCTTGACGGCTTTCGCGCGGAAAAGGTGACCCATGGGCGCAACAAAGGATTTGGCGGATCTGGCGCGGCGTTTCGACGCCGATCGGCGTCACCTGAGGTCGGTCGCGTTCCAGCTGCTGGGTTCGGTGCCCGACGCCGACGACGCGGTCCAGTCGGCGTGGCTCAAGGCCAGCCGCGCCGACTTCGGCGGTGTCGACAACCTCACCGGCTGGTTCACGACGATCACCGCGCGCGAGGCGTTCGACCAACTTCGGCTGCGCAAGCGCCGCGCCGAGCAACCGCTGGCCGAAACCGACGAATTGGACCGGCTGGTGCGGGCGGCGTCGGCGCCGGCCGACGAGGACGCGCTGCTCGCGGAGTCGGTGAGCGGCGCGCTGCTCGTCGTGCTCGACCGGCTTTCCCCGGCGCAGCGGGTGGCGTTCGTGCTGCACGACGTCTTCGCCATGCCTTTTGAGCAGATCGCCGCGGTGATGAATCGCTCGCCGGACGCCACGAAGAAGCTGGCTAGCAGGGCCCGCGGGCGACTGCACGCCGATCCGGCCGACCGCCCCCGCCGCACGGGCGACCACCTGAAGGTGGTCGAGGCGTTTCTGGCGGCCTCGCGCGGTGGTGACATCGCCGGCCTGCTCGAGCTGCTGGCTCCAGACGTGGTGCGCACGGTCGATCCGGCCCTGGTCCCGGCCGACGTGCCCACTACGGTCCGCGGTGCCGACGAGGTCGCCGGGGAGACTCGGCGGTTCGCTGCGCGGGCGCGCGCCGGTGCTGTCATGCTCATCGACGGGGCGCCGGGCATCGTGTTAGCCGCTCGCGGTCGCGCTCAGGTCCTGCTGGTGATCGGCATCGGCGCCGACGGTCGCATCCATACGATCGACATCACCGGCGATGCCGAGCGAATCCGCCGGGCGACGCTGACGCTGCCCCGGTGGCCGATCCAGGAACCTCACAACCACATCGGGTACCAAGGACGTCAGACACACTCGGCCGCAAAGCCGGCCGCGGGGCAAGACCGGGAGGGCCATGCTCGATAAGCCGTTCGGACGGCGTGACCTGCTGCGGGGCGCCGGCGCGCTTTCCGCGGCGGCGCTGGCGCCGTGGTCGGCGGGGTGCGCTCCGGAGGACGACGCGCTCACCTTCTTCTTCGCGGCCAACCCGGACGAGCGTGACGCCAGGATGCGCATCGTCGACGAGTTCGCGCGCCGCCACCCCGATATCAAGGTGCGGCCCGTGCTGTCCGGACCCGGTGTCATGCAACAGCTTTCGACATTCTGTGTCGGCGGCAAATGCCCCGATGTGCTGATGACCTGGGAACTGTCTTACGCCGAACTCGCCGACCGCGGTGTGCTGCTGGACATGAACACGCTGCTGGCGCGCGACAAATCCTTTGCCGACCAGCTCAAGGCGGACAGCATCCCGGAGTTGTACGAAACCTTCACATTCAACGGAAAACAGTACGCACTTCCCGAACAGTGGTCGGGCAACTACCTGTTCTACAACAAACGGCTCTTCGCCGAAGCCGGCGTGCCGGAGCCCCCCAAGACATGGGAACAGCCCTGGGATTTCACCGAATTCCTGGACACCACGCGCGCCCTGACCAAGCGCGATGCATCCGGCCGGGCCGCGCAGTACGGCTTCGTCAACACCTGGGGTGCCTACCACTCGGCCGGGCTGTTCGCGATGAACAACGGTGTGGCGTGGTCAGACCCGCGGTCGAATCCGACCCACTTCAACTTCGACAATGCGGCGTTTCACGAAGCGGTGCAGTTCTACGCCGATCTGGCCAACAAATACCGGGTGGCGCCCAACGCATCGGAGACGCAGTCGATGTCGACGCCCAATTTGTTCGCCGTGGGCCGGGCGGCGATCGCGCTCGGTGGCCACTGGCGCTACCAGACCTACATCCGCGCCGAGGGCCTGGATTTCGACGTCGCCCCGTTGCCGGTCGGCCCGGTGCTGCGAAAGGGGCATGCCGCATGTTCAGATATCGGCGCCACCGGATTGGCCATCTCGGCCAGCAGCCCGCGCAAGGAGCAGGCATGGGAGTTCGTGAAGTTCGCGACGGGGCCCGTTGGCCAGGCGCTGATCGGTGAATCGTGTCTGTTTGTTCCCGTGCTGCGCTCAGCGCTGCGATCGCAGGGATTCGCCAAGGCCCATCGACGGTTGGGCAATCTGAGTGTGCTCACCGAAGGCCCGGCTTTTTCGCAGGGGCTGCCCATCACGCCGGCTTGGGAGAAGGTCAATGCCTTGATGGACCGCAACTTTGGTCCAGTGCTGCGAGGCCGCCAGCCGGCGACGTCATTGAGCGGATTGTCCCGCTCCGTCGACGAGGTGTTGCGCAGCCCATGACCGCGATGGACGCGACCGGCGCGGCCGCCCCGGCGGGCAAGGCGAGGCCGAAGCCACCGCAGAACCCGAGCCCGTGGCGCCGACACGCATGGGCGGGCCGGTTGTTCGTCGCACCCAACATGGTGGCGGTCGCGGTGTTCATGCTGTTCCCGCTGGGTTTCTCGCTCTACATGAGCTTCCAGCGATGGGACGTGTTCACCCCGCCACAATTCGTGGGTCTGAAGAACTTCGGCGACTTATTCACCGCGGATCCGCTCTTCTTGATCGCGATCCGCAACACCGTGATCTTCACCGTCGGAACGGTCGTGCCGACGGTCCTGATCAGCCTGGCCGTCGCCGGGGTGCTGAACCGGAAGGTCAGGGGCATCGGCGTCTTCCGGACGATCGTCTTTCTGCCGTTGGCGATCTCATCGGTCGTGATGGCGGTGGTGTGGCAGTTCGTGTTCAACACCGACAACGGCTTGCTCAACATCATGCTCGGCTGGATCGGACTCGGGCCGGTCCCATGGTTGGTCGAGCCGCGCTGGGCGATGGCCTCACTGTGCATCGTCAGCGTCTGGCGCAGCGTGCCCTTCGCCGCCGTCGTGCTGCTGGCCGCGATGCAAGGCGTTCCGGGTACGGTCTATGAGGCCGCCAAGATCGACGGTGCCAGTGAGATAAGGCAATTCGTCTCCATCACCGTGCCGTTGATCCGGGGGTCGATATCGTTTGTCGTCATCATCTCGGTCATCCACGCATTCCAGGCGTTCGACATGGTCTACGTGCTCACCGGCCCCACTGGCGGGCCGGAATCGGCGACCTACGTCCTGGGCATCATGCTGTTCCAGCACGCGTTCTCGTTCCTCGAATTCGGATATGCCTCCGCGCTGGCGTGGGTGATGTTCGCGGTCTTGCTGGTGCTGACCGTCGTGCAGTTGCGAGTCAGCCATCGACGATCTTTGGAGAATTCGCGTGGGCTTAAGTGAGGGTGTCCTCAAGCGCACCGTCTTGCGCGGCGCCGTCGTCTATGGCGCGCTGCTCGCCGTCGCCTGGTGCGCCCTGTTTCCGATCGCGTGGGCGGTGTCGGGTTCGCTGAAAACCGAAGGCGAGGTCAGCGAACCCACGCTGTTGCCCGCACACCCGCGGTGGTCGAACTACACCGAGGTGTTCGCGCTGATGCCGTTCGGGCGAATGTTTTTCAACACCGTGCTGTACGCGGGCTGCGTCACCGCCGGCCATGTTTTCTTCTGCTCGCTGGCCGGATATGCCTTCGCGCGACTGGATTTCCGTGGCCGCGACGCGCTGTTCGTCGTGTATCTCGGCACCTTGATGGTGCCCCTGACGGTCACGGTGATCCCGCAATTCCTGGTGATGCGAACCCTGGGCTGGGTCGACACCCCCTGGGCGATGATCGTGCCGGGGTTCTTCGGCAGCGCATTCGGTACGTACCTGATGCGGCAGTTCTTCCGCACCCTGCCCACCGATCTCGAGGAGGCCGCGATACTCGACGGTTGTTCACCGTGGCAGGTGTATTGGCGAATCCTGCTGCCCCACGCGAGGCCGGCCGTGATGGTGCTCGCGGTGCTCACCTGGGTCAATGTCTGGAATGATTTCTTGTGGCCGCTGCTGATGATCCAGCGCAACAGCCTGGCCACCCTGACACTGGGCCTGGTCCGGATGAAGGGCGAATATGTTGCCCGATGGCCGGTTTTGATGGCAACCTCGATGCTCATCATGCTGCCTCTGGTCATCATCTACGCGATCGCGCAACGCTCGTTCGTCCGCGGGATCGCCGTCACCGGGATGGGCGGTTGACCATGGCCTCGGTGACTTTCGAGCAGGCAACCCGTCGCTACCCCGGAGCGGATCGCCCCGCCCTGGACAACCTGGACTTAACTGTCGCCGACGGCGAGTTCGTCGTTCTGGTGGGGCCGTCGGGATGCGGCAAGACCACCTCGCTGCGGATGGTGGCCGGCCTGGAAGCCGTCGACTCCGGTCACATCCGGATCGGCGACCGCGACGTCACCAACGTCGATCCCAAGGATCGCGACGTTGCGATGGTCTTTCAGAACTATGCGCTCTACCCGCACATGACGGTGGCCCAGAACATGGGATTCGCCATGAAGATCGCCAGGACGCCGAAGGCCCAGATCCGCGAGCGGGTGCTGGACGCGGCGAAACTGCTTGACCTGCAACCCTATCTCGACCGAAAGCCGAAAGACCTGTCCGGCGGACAACGCCAACGCGTGGCGATGGGACGGGCGATCGTGCGCCGGCCGCACGTGTTCCTGATGGACGAGCCGCTGTCGAACCTCGACGCCAAACTAAGGGTGCAGACCCGTAACCAGATCGCCGCGCTGCAACGGCGGCTGGGCACCACCACCGTCTACGTCACCCACGACCAGGTCGAGGCCATGACGATGGGCGACCGCGTCGCCGTCCTGCGCGACGGCGTGCTGCAGCAGTTCGCACCGCCTCGCGAGCTCTACCGAAACCCGGACAACGTCTTCGTGGCGGGTTTCATCGGATCCCCGGCGATGAACCTGTTTACCCTCCCTGTCGTGGATTCGGCTGTGTCGCTGGGTGATTGGCCGATAGCATTGCCCCGCGAGGTCACCGGCGGTGCAGGTGAGGTAGTCGTGGGGGTCCGTCCCGAACATTTCGAGCTGGGTGGTCTCGGCGTCGAGATGGAGGTGGACGTGGTGGAGGAGCTTGGGGCGGACGCCTACCTGTATGGGCGAATCACCGGTTCGGGCAAGGTGATCGACGCGCCCATCGTCGCGCGGGCCGACGGGCGAAACCCTCCGCAGAAGGGCAGCCGGGTGCGCCTGCACCCGGTACCCGGGCACCTGCACTTCTTCGGCGTCGATGGCCGCCGAATTTGCTGAACGATCCGGACAGGGGGCTGCGGTGACCACAAACCGTGCCGACTTGGTGTGCGAGGGCGGTGGCGTCCGGGGTATCGGACTGGTCGGCGCGGTGGACGCGCTCGCCCAGGCCGGCTATCGATTCCCGCGCGTCGCGGGAAGCAGCGCCGGTGCGATCGTCGCCTCGCTGGTCGCCGCCCTGCAGGTGGCCGGCGAGCCGTTGAGCCGGCTGGCCGAGGTGATGCGCACCATCGACTACCGGAAGTTCCTCGACCGCAACTGGATCGGGCGGATACCGCTGATCGGCGGGGGACTGTCGTTGTTGACCTCCGACGGTGTCTATCGCGGGGCATATCTCGAACAGTTGCTCGCCAGCCTGCTCCGCGATCTGGGCGTGCGGACGTTCGGCGATCTGCGCACGGGCGAAGAGCCCACCCAGTTCGCCTGGTCGCTCGTCGTCACCGCCAGCGACCTGTCGCGGCGCCGCCTGGTTCGAATCCCTTGGGACCTCGGCTCCTATGGCATCGACCCCGACGCCTTCCCGGTGGCGCGCGCGGTGCACGCGTCGTCGGCCATTCCCTATGTGTTCGAGCCCGTTCGGGTCGGCGGCGCGACGTGGGTGGATGGTGGGTTGTTGTCGGACTTTCCGGTCGAGCTGTTCGACCGGCCCGATGCACAACCGCGATGGCCCACGTTCGGGATTCGGTTGTCGGCGCGTCCCGGCATCCCGCCCACCCATCCCGTGCATGGCCCGGTGTCGTTGGGACTTGCGGCGATAGAGACCCTGGTGAGCAATCAAGACAACGCCTACATCGATGACCCGTGCACCGTGCGGCGCACCATCTTTGTGCCCGCCGACGAGGTCAGCCCGATCGACTTCAACATCACCACCGCGCAACGTGAAGCGCTCTATGCCCGAGGATTGCAAGCGGGCCAACAGTTTCTGCAAACCTGGAACTACGCCGACTATTTGAAGGCCTGCGGCGCCCCGGTGCACAAATCACCGTGACGGCGTCGACCGTTCGTGCCGCTTATCCGCGCGGGCAGCGGAGCGCATGAACGCGACGCTGCACCCGCGAGACGTCGTCGGGGGAGGGCAGCTGGTTGGTGATCCGGGTGACCTCCACACCGATATCGATGGAACTGATCGGCCAGAGGCGACGCGCGATGAGATCCCTTGCGATGACGGTGATGTCGTCGTCGCAGAGCCGGCGGCGCGTCAACGCCACCAGCGGCACGTACCCGGTGACCGGCATGCCGGAGGGGTAGCCGGCGCGCACGAAAGCCACAATGCTTGTCACCCAGTGCGACAGGTCCATGCGTCCACCTCGCTAACCGCCGCGGCTTGCGTAAGCGGCAGTGCTTGCCATAGCTAGCAACGTACCACCGGTGACGTCATCTGCTGAGTAACGCCACACAGTTAAACGCATTTTTTACGGCCGGCGATGCGGCGCACGGGGAGTGGTCCCGGTGACGATTCGCCGGCCATGGCGCGCCGTAACGACGTTTGGCCGCAAGGCTTTCTAGTATTGCCGGCGTGGTGGATCGCTATGGAACCGATGTACTGGCCGCAGGACGACGCAAGCCCCGCTCGACGGAACATCCGGCCGAACTTGGCCTGGTGGTCGAGGACGTGCAAACCGGATATGTCGGCGCGGTGGTGCGCGTCGAATATGGTCGGGTGGACCTGGAAGACCGACGCGGTCACGTGCGCGGATTTCCTTTGGGCCCAGGCTATTTGCTGGAGGGTCGTCCCGTCATCCTCACCGCGCCGCGCCGGCCCGCGCCGACCGCCGTGAACAGGACCGCATCCGGTTCGGTCGCCGTGTCGGGTGTTCGCGCCCGGGTCGCCCGTGCCAGCCGGATCTACGTCGAGGGTCGGCACGACGCCGAGCTGATCGCCCAGGTATGGGGCGAGGACCTGCGGATCGAAGGTGTCGTCGTAGAGCAACTGGGCGGCGTCGACGACCTGGTGGACATCGTCGCCGAGTTCGCCCCGGGCCCCGGGCGCCGGCTCGGGGTGCTCATCGACCACCTCGTCACGGGTTCGAAGGAGGCGCGGATCGCCGATGCCGTGCGGCGCGGCCCGGGTGGTGCCGACACGCTGGTCGTCGGCCATCCCTACGTCGACATCTGGCAGGCCGTCAAGCCGCAGCGGCTGGGCCTGGAGGCCTGGCCGAAGGTGCCACGAAATGTCGAATGGAAACACGGGGTATGCGCGGCCCTGGATCTGCCGCACCGCGATCAGGCGGACATCGCCAGGGCTTGGCGCCACATCCGCTCACGGGTGCGCGACTGGAACGATCTGGAACCGGCGTTGATCAGTCGGGTCGAAGAACTCATCGACTTCGTGACCGCGCCGGCTTCCTGACCCCGCGGGCGGCGGACCAGGGCGAATAGCCAGCGCTTAGTTAGGCTACGCTAAGCCGAAAGTCCCGATCGGCGGGACAGAAATTGGGCGTATGCAGGGCGTATTCGGCGTATTCATCGGCACGTTTCTCATCGGTCTTCGCGAAGGCCTAGAGGCGTCGCTCATCGTGAGCATCGTCGGTGCGTTCCTCAAGCGGAATGGCCAGACGGTCCGCCCGATGTTTGTCGGCGTCGGCCTGGCCGTGCTGCTCAGCGTCGGCGTCGGGGTGGGCCTCGACCTGTTCGCCGCCAGCCTGCCGCAGGTACAGCAGGAGATGATGGAGACCGTCATCAACGCCATCGCGGTGGTGTTCGTGACGTCGATGATCATCTGGATGAACGGCAACGCCGCGCAGCTCAAGGGGGAACTCGAGCGCGAGGCCCGTCAGGCGGTCAACCGCGGCGGCGCGTTCGCGCTGGCGGCCATGGCGTTCCTCGCCGTCCTCAAGGAGGGCTTCGAG
Source organism: Mycobacterium sp. 1165196.3 (assembly GCF_001673415.1). Lineage (NCBI taxonomy): Bacteria > Bacillati > Actinomycetota > Actinomycetes > Mycobacteriales > Mycobacteriaceae > Mycobacterium > Mycobacterium sp. 1165196.3. Next base: position 46,654 of record NZ_LZLU01000116.1, read on the forward strand.
ACCTCGGTGTTCTTGCTGGCGGCCGCCGAGACGTCACACGGCAACCGGTGGTTCGCCGTGCTGGGCGGCGCGGTCGGCATCGCGACCTCGGTCGGGCTCGGGGTGGCCCTGTACTACGGCGGCCTGCGGATCAACCTCGGCCGGTTCTTCCGGGTCACCGGGGTGTTCCTGGTGCTGATCGCCGCCGGGCTGGTGCTGGGTGCGCTGCGCACCGCGCACGAGGCGGGGTGGGTGAGCATCGGCCAGCAGCAGGTGCTCGATCTGTCCGGCTGGATACCCGCCAACTCGGTGCTGGGCGCCGTGACGACCGGGGTGTTCGGCATCCCCGCCGACCCTCGGCTGGTCGAGGTGGTGGGCTGGCTGCTCTACGCCGTGCCGGTGCTTGTCATCTTCCTGTGGCCCGCCCGGCTCGCCGCCGCGCCGCGAACCCGCAGCCGGCTGCTGGCGGCGACGTCGGCGGCGCTGATCTTCGTCGGGGCGGGGCTGGCGATCATGACGCCCGCCGCCGGCCCGTCCGCGGGCCTGCGGGCGCGCACCGTCACCGACCGCGCGGGCCACACCGCCGTGGTGTCGATGGCGACCGGGCCGCACGGGCGCGAGCTGACCGTCGTCCCCCAGGGCAGCTCGACCGCCCACAGCATCGTGCTGATCCCGGGCGACGATCAAACGGTGGACGGCTTGCCCGTGCAGGTGTGGCAGGCTTCCGAGGCGGCCGGGGCCGACGGTGCGCCGGAGGTCTCGCTGAACCAGTTGCTGAGCATGACGGGGGGCCGGCTGCCGGTCGGTCTCGCGGCCGGCCGCACTCCGGGGCCGTTTCAGGGTCAATGGTCGACGACCACCGAGTACACCGTGCTCGCGCGGGGTGATTGCGTGGTGAGCGCGCACGCGACGAGCAACCGCACCGCGATCTTGACCGGCGGTGGGCTGACCGGGGCCAAGACCGTTAGTCTCGGCGGGCTGACGACGGACTGGTCCACCTCCGCTGCCGATGACCACTCGACGGCGGCCGAGATCGTCGCCAGCAACCGCAATCGCGGGGAGCGGCAGCTGTGGAATGTCTGGTTGCCGTTGGTAATAGCGGGTTTTGCGTTAGCTTGCGCGCTGTCAGCGATAGCCTCGGTGCGCGCGGACCGCAGGGAAACCGATGAGAGGAAATCCATTGATGGTGAGTCGCATCGCCCTGGCGGCGTGCCGGTCTCGTGAATTCTTTTTAGCTGCAACGGTTCTCGCCGCGACGACGGCGTTGTCCGCGACCGCATGCAGCCACTCGGGTGACACCGCGACCCATGCCCAGCCGCCGAAACCGGGCGGTACCAACGCGGTGAAGGTCACCATGGCCAACGACGGCGGCAAGGACGGCTGCGCCCTGGACACCACCAGCGTGCCCGCCGGGCCGGTGACCTTCACGGTCGCCAACACCAATGCGCCCGGCATCAACGAGGTCGAATTGCTCAGGGACCAGCGGATTGTCGGCGAGAAGGAGAACCTCGCGCCGGGCCTGGACCCGGTGTCGTTCACGGTGTCGCTGGACGGGGGCGCCTACCAGCTCTACTGTCCGGGCGCCAGCACCGAATACCAGACCCTGACGGTCACCGGTAATGCGCCCGCGACACCTACGGGCACCGTGGCGAGCATCCTCGGCCAGGGCACCAAGGACTACGCCACCTACATCGTCAACCAGATCGGACAGCTCAACGACGGCGTGAAGGCACTCGATGCCGCCGTGCAGTCGGGCAACGTCGAGGCCGCGAAGGCGGCCTACGCCAAAGCCCGCTTGTTCTGGGAGCGTTCGGAGTCCACCGTGGAGGGCTTCGTCCTGCCGGGGTTCGCCGTCGGCGACAATGCCGGCAGCCTGGACTACCTGATCGACATGCGTGAGTCGACACCGGTCGATGCCAAGGTTGGCTGGAAGGGCTTCCACGCCATCGAGCGCGATCTGTGGCAGGGCGGCGCGATCACCCCCGGGACCAAGGCGCTCAGCACCGAATTGGTGGGCAATGTCGGCAAATTGAACGGCATCGTCGCGACCCTGCAGTACAAGCCCGAGGACCTGGCCAACGGCGCCAGCGACCTGATCGAAGAGATCCAGAACACCAAGATCACCGGCGAGGAAGAAGCTTTCAGTCACATTGACCTGGTGGACTTTTCGGGCAACGTCGAAGGCGCGCAGCAGGCCTACGCCTCACTACGCCCGGGCCTGGAAAAGATCGATGCCAACCTGGTTCGCCAGATCGATCAGCAGTTCCAAAGCGTGCTGACCACCTTGGACGGGTATCGCGACTCGACCGCGCTCGGCGGCTACAAGACCTACACGGCGGCGCTGAAGGCCAGCGACGCGCCGAAGCTGACCGCGGTGATCCAGCCGCTGCACCAGAGCCTGTCGACCGTCGCCCAAAAAGTCGTTACGGCCGGTTGATCGTGACCGACGACATCACCCCACCTTCCGACGGCGCCACGAACGACGCTGGGGCACCGGCGGACTCCGCCACGGTATCGCGCCGGCGCGCGCTCGGCGGCGCCATGCTGGCCGGGCTCGGCGGTGCCGCCATCGGTGCCATGGGTGGCGGCTTCGCCGGTCACGCCATGGCGGCGGGACAGCGTGGTGACGACGACGACACCGTCGATCTGCGCCGCAGCTACCCCTTCTACGGTCAGCCGCACCAGGGTGGAATCGACACGCCCCCACAGCGTTACGCCATGTTCATGTCGTTCTCGCTGGCCGAGGGCGCGGGCCGGACCGACCTGCAGACCCTCTTGGCGCGCTGGTCGGCCGCCGCCGCGATCCTGCAGCAGGGCAAGCCGGTCGGGACGGTGAGGCTGGCCGGGCTCAGCCCGTAGGCCTCCCCGGTGTCGACGGGAGGCTGCACGTCGACACCGGGCTGCACCGTCCCGACCGGCTTGCCCTGCTGCAGGATCGCGGCGGCGGCCGACCAGCGCGCCAAGAGGGTCTGCAGGTCGG
>NZ_LZLU01000117.1:0-10224 GCF_001673415.1 Mycobacterium sp. 1165196.3
GAGTAGTCGACTACCCGTGCACGCCCGCCAATCCGTCGTTAGCGTTCGGGTCGTCGTGCTCCGTGGATGGATCCGAAGGGAGGCTCATGGGGTCAGCGAACTTCGCCGCCGCCCTACGGAACCACCGGCCGCATGCCCGACGAACTGTTAGTGTCCACTGCAGCTACCAACGGCAGACCACGAGCGGGGGCGCCGTGCGCGCAGCACGCGACGACACCGGCGCGTTCCCTAGGAAATGGCGGCGCGCGACGCTTCATCGCTGCTGCGCGGCCATCAGGAACGCTGCGTCAGCCGGATCCGTCAAGTGGAGGCAACGATGATGCTCGTCGATCAACTGGCGCGAGTGGCAGAGCTGACCGACCGGTGGATCGGATGGTCCCGGCTTCCCAAACCGTTAGGGCTCGCGGTCCTCATCGGATTGCGTGAGCAGCTGCGTGCCCACAATCTCTTCGACACCGGCCGCGGACCCGACGACCGGCCCCCACCCGGCGTCGACATCACTTCCTGCCGCGACGCCCGCACGCCGGATGGGACCAACAACGACCTGCAATACCCGCTGATGGGATCGTTGGGCAGCCGGTTCGGTCGAAACGTCCCCACCGAATTGACCTATCCCGAGGGACCCGACCGCATCATGGAGCCCAATCCGCGCGTGATCAGCCGGCGACTGCTGACCCGCGACACGTTCAAACCCGCCACCACGCTGAACTTGTTGGCGGCCGCATGGATCCAGTTCGAGGTCCACGATTGGTTCAGCCACGGCACCGTCAATGCCGATCCCTGGAAGATCCCGATCGAGGGTGCCGACCCGTGGCCCGAGCCAACGATGACGATCAACCGGACACCACCGGACCCCAGCCCTGACGCGTCGGGGCCGCCCACGTTCGTCACGCAGGACACCCACTGGTGGGATGGGTCCCAAATCTACGGCAACACAAAGGGATTCGCGGAGGGTCTGCGCACCGGCGAGCTGGGGCAGGTCAGGATCGACGACCTCGGCCTGCATCCGGAAGAGCTTGAGACCTACCTCGATCCGCACGGGGCGGTCCGGGCCAACTTCTGGGTCGGATTGGCGCTGCTGCACTCGCTGTTCCTGCGCGAGCACAACACCATCTGTCGCGAGCTGCACCAGCACTATCCCGAGATGAGTGACCAGCAGCTGTACGACAAAGCGCGCCTCATCAACGCGGCACTGATGGCCAAGATCCACACGCTGGAGTGGACCCCGGCGATCATCGCCCACCCCACCACCGAGTCGGCCATGCGGGCCAACTGGTTCGGGGTGCTCGGGCAGCACTTCGAGGAGCGCTTCGGTCGCATCACCCCTAACGAGGTGCTACAGGGCATCCCCGGATCGCCCACCAACCACGACGGCGTGCCGTACTCGCTGACCGAGGAATTCGTCGCCGTCTACCGCATGCATCCGCTGATCCCCGACGACTACACGGTGCGCTCGCTGCGGGACGACGACGAGCTGGCGCGCTACCAACTGCCCGACTTGTCGGTGCCCAACGTTCGAGAGCGCCTGGCGCAGTGGCCGGCCGACGACCTCTTCTACTCGATGGGGGTGGCTCACCCGGGCGACATCACGTTGCACAACTTCCCGATCCATCTGCAGGACTTCCACCGGGTCAATGACATTCCGATCGACCTGGCCGCCGCGGACATCCTGCGGATCCGCGAGCGTGGGGTGCCGCGCTACAACGCCTTTCGACGAATGCTGCGACTCAAGCCTGCCGCCAGCTTCGAGGAGCTCACCGACAACCCGGAGTGGGCCGAGGAGCTTCGCGAGATCTACGGCGACGTCGAACGCGTTGACCTCATGATCGGCCTGTACGCCGAACCCAAGCCGGCCGGTTTCGGGTTCAGCGACACAGCCTTCCGGATTTTCATCCTGATGGCCTCGCGCCGGCTACGCAGCGACCGCTTTTTCACCACCGATTACACCCCGGCGACGTACACCGAGGCCGGCATGGCGTGGGTACGGACCAACTCGTTGCGCACCATACTGATCCGGCACTTCCCCGCCCTGGAGCCCACCCTGCGCTCGGTCGACAATCCGTTCGCCCCCTGGCCAACCACGCAAGCGCGGCCGTCGACGCGGATCTCCCCGCCACCCACCACCGGGCGCCGCTATCCGCCGCCGCCCGGCGCGCAGCCCACCTACGTCCCCTACAGCGACGCCCTCGAACGGCCGGGCGCCGAGGAGGATCGTGAGATCGACGCAATCGTCAAGTCCTTGCACGGCAACAACGAGTGGGCGTACAAGAAGTTTCATCACGGCCTACGCGACGCCCACGCCAAGACGCTGGCCGTGCTGCGCGGTGAGCTCACGGTCTACCCGGACCTGCCTCCCGAGTTGGCCCAGGGCCTATTCGCCGAGCCACGCAACTACCCGGTGATCACCCGGCTGTCCACCACCTCCGGGGTGATCCGAAGTGACCAGATCCGCGGGGTGCACGGCCTCGCGGTCAAGGTGCTCCTTGACGAACCCGGCGAGCGCATCCTGGCCGACGATGACGCCGCCACACAGGACTTTCTGCTGGTGACCCACCGGGAATTCCCCTTCGCCGATGTACGGGCATACCTGCGCGTCGGCATGCCGCTGGCGTGGGTGTTGGCTCGACTGTCCGATCCCGCGCTGTCGGCTGTGGGTGCGCTGCTAACGGGCGCCAAATCGGTGCTGGCCCAGGTGGGGGTGTCGCTGCCCAACGCCGTGGAGATCTTCATCGAACCCAACACCCACATCCTCGGGCAGAACTTTTATTCGTCGGCTCCCATCCGATGGGGTGATCATGTCGCCAAATTCGAGATCGTGCCGCTGTCGGAATCGGTGACGACGCTGGCAGGCCAGCCCCTGCCGGCGGATGCGGGCTACGACGCCTACCGCAATCAGGTGTTCGACTTCTTCGCCACGAACAGCGCCGAATTTGAGCTGCGGGCCCAACTGTGCACCGACCTGACCAGGATGCCCATCGAGGACGCCACCGTACCGTGGCCCGAAGAACTCAGCCCACACATCGGGGTCGCCAAACTCAGCTACCCGCAACAGAACCCGGACTCCCCCGACCGGCGACGGTTCGGCGACGACGTGCTGTCCTACAACTCGTGGCGCGGCCTGGCCGCGCATCGACCGCTGGGCCCCATCAACCGCCTCAAACTCAAGGTCTACGAAGCATCCAGCACCTTCCGCCATGAGAAGAACGAGGTCCCCCTCCTTGAGCCAACTGTCGCCGACCTGCCCCGATAGCGGCGCCGGCCAGCTTCCCGCCTCCACCCGGGCCCACGCGGCGGAGGCGGTGAGCAGCGGGCGCAGCGTCAATTTGCGGTCCGCGGCCAGCTCCCTGGGCGACGGTGCGGATGCGGCCTTAGACTTTGCGTTCATGAGCAGCCAGTGGCAGTTGCTCGAACGCCCGCGGGAGCAGGCGACGATCCGCTGCGCGCTCACCGGCGACGGACAGCGTGGGGTCGTGCTCATCGGTCCCGCCGGCGTCGGTAAGACGACGCTCGCCCGCACCGTGGCCGCCACATTGCCGTCCGCAGTGCACTGGGCGGCGTGCACCGAGTCGTCCCAAACCATCCCGCTGGGCGCGTTCCTGCAGTGGGTGGGTTCCTCGGGCGCGCGCGACCCGATCGCGTTGCTGGCCGCGGCGCGCGAAAATCTGTTGGCCGGCGCCGAGCCGGTGGTCGGCGTCGACGACGCGCATTTGCTCGATCAGCTCTCGGCCACACTGCTGCACCACATCGCCGCCGAACGCGCCGGGCGCATCGTGGCCACGGTCCGGAGCGGCGAAGCCGTACCCGATGCGGTCACCTCACTCTGGAAAGACGGCTACCTGCAGCGGTTCGACCTAGAGCCGCTGTCGAAGGACCAGAGCATCGCGTTGGTCGAATCGGTGCTGGGCGGCACGTTGGAAGGCCTGTCCGCCGATGTCATGTGGACGGCCTCCGGGGGCAATCCACTGTTCTTGCGGCACATGGTCGAAGGGGCGGTCGAAGCGCGCACCCTGACCGAGGTCGACGGTGTCTGGCAGCTGCGCGGGCCCACCGCCGTCTCGTCCGGCCTGGCCGAACTGCTGGAGAACCGACTTGATCGTGCCGGTGCCGATGCGCTGGGCGCGCTGAAATATCTCGCGTTGTGCGAGCCGCTGGACCTCGACGCGCTCGTCGAGTTGGCCGGTGAAGACGCCGTGGACGCCGCCGAGCTGCAGGGGCTCGTCCGCATTGTGCGCGACGGTCCCGTCCTCAACGCGCGCATCAGCCATCCGCTGTACGGGGATGTGGTGCGCAAGCGCACGGGTACCGCGTCTGCGCGACGGCTGCGCGGGCGCCTCGTGTCGGTGCTGTCCGGCCGCGAGATCACCTCTGCGGCCGACCGGATCCGCCTGGCGCAACTGTCCGTCGACAGCGACCAGGTCGCCGATAACGGCCTGCTGGTCGCCGCCGCACGGGACGCTGTCTTTTTGGCCAACCTGCCGCTCGGGGAACGCTTGGCGCGCAGTGCAGTTGAGCACGGCGACGGGCTTCGCGCCGCCGAATTGCTCTCCCGCGCGGTGCTGTGGCAGGGGCGGCCGGCCGAAGCCGACGCGATCCTGGCGCAGTTCGAACCCGACGGCCTCGACGAGCTGCAGCTGGTTCGGTGGGGTATCCCGCGGGTGTCCACACTGTTTTGGTCGATGGGCGAAGTGGCACACGCCCAGGACATCCTGGCCGTGATGCGACAGCGGGTCACCCACCCCGCCCTGCGCCTTGTCGTGGAAGCCACTGGGGCGGCAATGGCGGTGCACCAGAACAAGATTGAGGAGGGCATCGCGGCCGCGGAGGCCGTCCTGGCCGATCCCACTGCCCCCGAGCAGGCCGTCGACTTCGCCGCGTTCGCCGCTGGCCTCGCCATGCCCGTCGCCGGGCGCGGCGCCAACTTCGAGCCGATCGCCGCACGGTGTCGCGCGGAACAGAAGCCCACCGACGGGATGATCCGTTGGATGATCCGGTACGGCGACATCCTGGCACTGGCGCACACCGGCCGACTGGATCTCGCCGATCAGCGGGTGGCCGACTACAGCAGGTTTTCCTCTCAGGGACAGTTCGTCGGCTGGGCGATCGCAAAAATCATGGCCGGCGTCGTCGCCGTCTACCGAGGAGACTTTCCTTCGGCCATCGCCTCATTCGAGCAGTCGCTCGCCGCGCTCAACGCCGAGAATTCCTTGCCGTGGCGGTTGCCGTGCCGGCTGCTGCTGGCCCGGGCGTATGCCGCGCTGGGCCGAACGGCCGAAGCCGAGCGGGTGCTCGCCGACGCCAACGAACACGCCGGCCCGCACCTCGCCTTGCACGAGCCGATGGCCATCATCGCCAAGTCGTGGCTCGCTGCCGCCCGCGGCGGTGAACGCACCGGAGTCGACCTGGCGCGTGCCGCCGCCGACACCGCCCATCGCGCAGGCCAATACGCGATCGAAGCCGAGGCCCTGCACCACGCGGCCCGCTTCGGGGACCGCACAGTCGCGGCTCGCCTGGGAGCGCTGGCCAAACAGGTCGACGGCACTCCGGCCCCGCTCTATGCCCGCCACGCGGCGGCGCTGGCCGGATCCGATCCGCGCGCCCTGGACACGGTGAGCATCGACTTCGAGAACGCAGGTCTGCTGCTCTCGGCGGCGGACGCCGCCGCCCAAGCCGTCGTGCTCTATGACCGCGCCGGCCATAACCGACACACCACCGAAATAGCTGCGCGGGCACTGCGACTCGCCGGGGTGTGCGGCGGCGCCACCACGCCGGCGATCCGGGCCGCGGCCCGGCCCCTTCCGATCAGCTCCCGCGAACGTGAGATCGCCGCCCTGATCGCCGAAGGCCTGTCCAACCGCGAGATCGCCGACAAGCTGACTGTGTCCGTGCGTACCGTCGAAGGGCACATCTACCGGGCCTGCATCAAACTCGACGTCTCCGACCGCGACGAGCTGGCGGCCATCGTCGCGTGCAATAAAACCGGCTGACCGGGTTGGTTGCGGCGACACTACTCCAGCTCGCTGGTCGGCGCCGAGGCGTCGTCGAGTAGTAGCCGGGCCTCGAGGGGCGCGGTCCCGCTCGCGCAGCTAGCCCGACCGCGCGGCGAGTCCCCGGTGTCCGGGATTCAATAGCGGCGGCTGCCCGTGAATTACGTTCGCGCGCCTAGTGTTTCGCGCATAACACCGGCCGCCGGCCGAAACGAGGGGCGCCCTGCGAACACCGGCCGCCGCTCCCGGATGTCTGATCGGCACCGCACGACCCCCATTTGCACATCGGGTAGTCGGCTACGCGTGTCCACAACACCGGTGGCTACCTAAGTTTCCTCATACACCAAATCCACGGGTACGAATCCAGCCCAGGGAGACGAAATGCTATTCAATCCAGCAACAGTGGCGCCACACCGTGACGCGCCTACCCTCGCGGCGCCCGTATGGGCCGACCGCGCATCCGCTTGCCCAGTGCCGTCGTATCCACCTGTTGTGGGGGATAAGGTGACGGCGACGCCGGCCGCCGGGGGAGCATCAAACACCAACCCCGCTTCCCCGGCGCCCGTTCTCACCAGCGCGCCCGAGGCGATGTCCGCCTTCGGGATTTCCGATGTCGCGTCGCAGGCCACTGCGCGCCGGCATCGCTGGATCATCTCGCTCAGGCATCGGTTGTCGCAGCGCTCAGACGCCCCGCGCCGATCCTATCCACCACGGCGCCCCGCCTACCTCGAGCGCGCCGCAATGGCTCGCGCAATGGAACGACTGTGAACGGCCTAACGGTCGCCGGTGAGGGCGTTTTCCTGGTCATGGTCAGCATCGGCACCTACCACCTCTCCACATGGCTGGAGCGCTGGGACTACAAGCGCCACCGCGAGGACTGAGGTGGCCCCCTCACCGGGCCGCAACACAGAAATCTGTTTCAGGATGATGACTTTCGATCGGTCCGCGGTACTGATCGTCGATGACGCTTTGGAGATGGGGCGACCGGTACTTTCTCAATCCGCGCGATTCGAGTAGTCCGCTACGCATGTTCCCCAACAAGAGCCGGCGTAGACCTAATCGCATCGACCCCGGGATTGCTCTCCCGACGATAAAACCTTCAACAACCTCAAAGAACGGAAAAGCGCAATGTCCAAATTGTCTCCAGGAACCTCGCAGGATCCTTTCGTCGCCTACGCCGACTGCATCCTCGAGGGAGGTACGCTCGCGTGGCGAAACAACAATCCGGGAAATCTGCTGCCGGGGAAACTGCCCTACAAGAACGCGATTGGCATCGACAAGCGTGGACTTGCGATCTTTCCCGACTACAACTCAGGATGGACGGCGCTGCACGACGTGCTGCGGTCCAATCTCTATGGCAGCCTTAGCATCACCGACGCAATGAAGAAGTACGCTCCGGCCAGCGACCCCCGCAACGATCCCGTCGCGTACGCCGCCCGCATTCACCAGCTGACCGGCCTCGACACCACCCGGCTCGTCAAATCGTTGAGCGATGACGAACTCCAGAAAATGATGGGCGCCATCAAACAGGTGGAGGGCTTCACCGTGGGCACGATTCACCACCCGACGGACTCCAACCTGACACCTCAACTGCGGGACCTCTTCGGCCTGACCAGCTCTTCAGACGCCTCGACCCCCTCCCACACGTCGGGCGACTCGAACACCGTAGCAGCCTCGGACGGCTCCGAAACATCCAGTGCTACGGACAGTTCCGACGCCTCGGACGCCTCAGACAGTTCCGACAGCTCCGATACCTCGGACAGCTCGGACAGCTCGGACACGTCGGGCAATTCCGACAGCTCCAGCTCGCCGGATAGCACGGACAACACGGACGGTTCCGAAACGACCGACACCACAGACAATTCCGACACCTCCGATACCTCCGATACCTCCGACACGTCGGACAGCTCGGACACGTCGGACAGCTCGGACAGCTCGGATGACTCCGGCTCGTCTGCAACACCGGAGCCGGAGCTCGCCGGCGCCGACAGCTAGGCCGACCGAATGGGTGGATGCACCCAGACGGTTAGGCCGCGGGTGCATCGTCCACCGGTAGGAGATCCGGTATCCCGCAGTGCCGGGTACCGGATCACCGGTCCGGACGGACCTCCCCGAAACCGAATACCTCGCCATAAATCCAGCAGCAGAACAACTTTCGCGCCCGACTCAGCGATCGAGGCATTGATATGACCGCACCTTGGGTCGTCGACCAGAACGACGACAACAGCGCCGACACCAACATCGACGACAGCACCGATACTTCGGGGGACACCGATAGCAGCACAGACACCGGTGGTGACGTCATCGGCGACTCCCCCAGCGATACAGCTCCGGACGCCGACGCACCCAGCGACTCGGGAATCGACCCCCTCGAAGCGCCGGAACCCGAGCCACAGAAGTCCGGTACGACAGGCCCCGACACCGGCGCCGACACCACCGCGAGGGACTCCTCGACAGGAGCGGACGCGCCGTCGGCTGACCCAGGGCCGCCCTACCTGATCGTCGACCAGTATTCCGGCGACAGCGGAATGAACCCGCCCTGGAGCGCGCTGGTTGCCCAACCGCAGTTCTACGGCGCCATCATCAAGGCGTGGGAAGGCAATACCTTCAACGACGGCGGATGGTTTGCGCAGAACTGGCCGGCGGTCAAAGATGCCGGCGGATCACGTTACGGCAGTAGCTGGTTCCGTGGCGCCTACCTGTTCCTCAAATTCGATACGGCCGGTGCCGATCAAGCCGCGGCGTACCTGCAGGCGGTCGACGCCGCCGGTGGGTGGGACCACGGTGACATCATGCCGATCATCGACGTCGAATTGGGCGGCGCGGCGAACACCAACCACCGTGCCAGCGCGCAGCAGGTAATCGACTGCGTCAGTGCCTGCGCACAGCAGCTCAAGTCCGAACTCGGAAGTCGCGTCATGCTTTACGGACGCGGCGCGATGCGCGACCTCGGCATCACCGACAAGATGGGCTGCGATGTGGCCTGGAACCCCAGCTACACCCCACAGATGGTCCGCCACGGCCTCGAGGCCTTCCAGCTCGACGAGATCGTCCTATGGCAGTACTGCGGCGACAACACGTCCTACCTTGCCGGCTATCCGCACACCGTTGCGGGCTTCAACAAGATCGACATCAGCGTGTTCGTCAAGGGCGCCGCACGGCCCACACTCGACGATCTCCGAAACGCCGTTCTCAAGTAGTACGGCTGTAAGCTACTGAAATCCCCAGGAGCACACCATGACACACCGAGCAGTCATCGTCGGAGTCAATGACTACACCGCCCAGACGAGCCTGCCGCCCGGCTGGTCGGTGAGCAATCTCAACCGCTCGCTCGACGACGCCGACGCGATGAACACGCTCTTGAGCCAGAGTTTCAATGCCACGGTCATCGCGTCATTGACGGACGGCGCCGCCACGCGTGACGCCATCTACGCCGCGATCAGGAACCTGCTCGCGCAGAGTGACGCTGGGGATGTGGCGACGTTTTTCTTCTCCGGCCATGGGGGCCGGCTACCGGCCGATGACTCAAACCCGCAGCGCTACTACGAATGTTTCATTCCCGCGAGCGGTGCCCCGATCACCGACCTCGATCTGCATGCGTTGGCCGACTCGCTGCAGCCATCCTTCGTCAACTTCACCGTGATCCTCGACAGCTGCAATTCCGGCGGCATCCATGAGGGCACGCCCGACGAGCCGGTGAAGTCGGCGACCTACTCCGCCGATGTCGTGCGGTCCTGCGTCAGCACGATGTCCACGATCGTGCCCTGCGGCGTCCTCATCGACCCGGGGAGCACCGCATTCGACGGCAACGTTTCCCACGTCGTCGGCCAAGGCAATGGCGTGGTTTGCAGTGTCGACGACAACAAGGCTCTCGTCGCCGGGTCGAAATCGTGCGTGGTGGCGGCATGCCGATACGACGAGTCGGCGTGGGAGGCCGATACCCACAGCGCGCTCACCCAGGCATTGGTCAACGTCGTCGCGGCGTCGGGCGCCGACATCAGCTATCTCGATCTGATCGACAAACTTCGCGACGAGGTACAGAACCAGCTCGGCAGGTCGCAGACACCAACGCTGTTGGGCCAGCAGAACCGCATGGACGAGAACTTCCTCGCCGGCTGGAACACCTCCAAACCCGAGCAGTTCGATTACGCTGCCACCTGATGCCCGCCGAGCGGGGCGCGGATCACTGGGGTGTCATCTTGAGGCGTTCGCGTTGGTCCACCCGCGCCCCGGATTGATA
>NZ_LZLU01000118.1:0-1805 GCF_001673415.1 Mycobacterium sp. 1165196.3
GCGGCATCGGCGGCGTCGGGGTGTATGTGGACACCGACGCCAAGAACTCGGCGCGCTACCTGGTGCACTTCACCCAGTCCGGCCTCGGGTTGCCCGATGAGTCCTATTACCGCGAAGAGCGGCACGCGCAGGTGCTGGAGGCGTACCCGGCGCACATCGCGCGGATGTTCGCCCTGGTGTTCGGCGGCGATCCGGCCGACCACATTGCGACCGCCGACCGCATCGTCGCGCTGGAGGCCAGGCTGGCCGAGGCGCACTGGGATGTGGTCAAGCGCCGCGACGCCGACCTCACCTACAACCTGCGCACGTTCGCCGAACTTCGTGACGAGGCGGTGGGGTTCGATTGGGCCGGCTGGGTGGGCGGGCTCGGCGCCGACCCGGAGTCCCTCGCGGAAGTGATTGTGCGCCAGCCTGATTACCTGCGCAGGTTCGCCGAGCTGTGGCGCAACGAAGACCTCGAGGTGTGGAAGAGCTGGGCACGGTGGCGGTTGATCCGCGCCCGGGCCGCCTGGCTGACCGACGAGGTGGTGTCCGCGGACTTCGACTTCTACGGCCGCCTGCTGACCGGCACCGAGCAGATCCGCGATCGGTGGAAGCGTGCGGTGTCGCTGGTGGAGAACCTGATGGGCGACGCCGTCGGAAAGCTCTACGTGCAACGGCATTTCCCGCCCGGGGCGAAGGCCCGCATCGACGAACTGGTGGCCAACCTGCGGGCGGCCTACCGGATCAGCATCAGCGACCTGGACTGGATGACCCCGGCGACCCGGGAGCGGGCGCTGACCAAGCTGGACAAGTTCACCGCCAAGGTCGGCTACCCGGCGAAGTGGCGTGACTACTCCGCGCTGGTGATCGACCGGGCCGACCTGTACGGCAACTACCAGCGCGGGTACGCCGTCAACCACGACCGCGAGCTGGCCAAGTTGGGCGGGCCGGTGGACAGGGACGAGTGGTTCATGACGCCGCAGACCGTCAACGCCTACTACAACCCGGGCATGAACGAAATCGTCTTTCCGGCAGCCATTTTGCAGCCGCCGTTCTTCGACGCCGAGGCCGACGACGCGGCCAACTACGGTGGCATCGGCGCGGTGATCGGCCACGAGATCGGCCACGGCTTCGACGACCAGGGCGCCAAATATGACGGCGACGGCAATCTGGTGGACTGGTGGACGGACGCCGACCGCGCCGAGTTCGCCACCCGCACAAAGGCTCTCATCGAGCAGTACGACGCCTACACGCCGCGGGCACTGGCGAGCGAGCACCACGTCAACGGCGCGTTCACCGTCGGGGAGAACATCGGCGACCTGGGTGGCTTGTCGATCGCGCTGCTGGCCTACCAGTTGTCACTGAACGGCCAGCCGGCTCCGGTCATCGACGGCCTGACCGGCGTGCAGCGGGTGTTCTACGGGTGGGCCCAGGTATGGCGCACCAAATCCCGTGAGGCCGAGGCGATCCGGCGCCTGGCGGTGGATCCGCACTCGCCGCCGGAGTTCCGCTGCAACGGCGTGCTGCGCAACATGGACGCCTTCTACGACGCCTTCGACGGCGCCGATGCCGGCGCGCTGTTCCTGGAACCGGACAACCGGGTCAAGATCTGGAACTGACGCTCACCTGCGCGGGCTCGATCCGGGCGGGGACGTGCTTGTGCCACGGCGTGCCGGCGTAGGGATCGCGCCATTCGGTGGAGGTGAGCGCGTTCGGGGCGACACCCGCGGTGACGGTGCGCCCGTCGTCGCCGATGTAGTCGAGCCCGAATCCGTTGGGCAGGGCGGCATGTCCGGGGAGCATGGTCTCGGTGATCTCGACGG
>NZ_LZLU01000119.1:0-55770 GCF_001673415.1 Mycobacterium sp. 1165196.3
TTCCGCCATCCGATCCCGCGCGCGGGCCAAGGCCCGGTGACCCTGCTCGGCGACGCCGCGCACACGATGCCGCCCACCCTGGCTCAGGGCACCAACCAGGCGTTGCTCGACACCATGGTGCTGTGCGGGGCACTGGCGGGCGTGCGTCGTGCGACAAACGTTCGCGGCGAAGACGTTTCGCGTGCGTTGCGGTCCTACGAGAAGACCCGGCGACGGCGGGTCATGGCCGTGTCGTGGGCGGCGTCGTTGCCGGTGTCGCACGGTGAGCGCGTGCTCAGACCGGCCGCCCTGATCTCGGACCGGCTGCAGACCTCGGCGCTGACGACGTTTCTGCGCTTGACGAGCCATCGCCGGATGTCCGCTCAAATCAGCCGAAACTTGGGGGTAGTGGCGAAGATCCCGTCGAGCCCGTGAACGAACCGGACGAATCCGTAAGGGTGCGAGGCGATTTCGACTTGCCCTCGCGCTGGCTCTGGCTGTTGAAGTGGTGCGTGCTGGCCCTGCCGCACTACCCGATCCTGATCCTGCTCTACCTGGTGTATCCGCTCTCGACCGTGGCCGCGGGCGTGGTGATCCTGTGCACCGGGCGGTATCCGCGGCCGCTCTTCGAGTTCAACGTCGGGGTGCTGCGCTGGTCGTGGCGCGTGATGAACTACCGATTCCCGATGAACAGCACCGACAAGTACCCGCCGTTCACCCTTGCGTCCCGGCCCGACTACCCCGGAGACCTTACCGTCGACTACCCGGACCGGCTGAAAAACTGGGCGGTGCTGGTGAAGTGGCTGCTGGCGATCCCGCAGGTCCTGCTGTGCTGGTCGATGGAGGCGCCGCTACAGGTGCTCTGCGTCATCTCCGCGGTGGCGCTGTTGTGCACCGGAACCATCCCGCAGGGCATGTTCGATCTGCTGATGGGCATGGTGCGCTGGCGCTACCGGGTGGCGGTGTACGTGTCGTTGATGCGCGACGAATATCCGCCGTTCCGAATGGATCTGGGCGGCCGATGACGCTCCGGCAATTCCTGTTCCTGCATGTGTACCGGGTCGGCCAGCCGATTTTCGACCGGTTGTTCTACCACCGGTATCGGCGGGCCGCCCTGAGCAACGCGACCGGCCGGCTGTTGATGCTCGGCCTGGGGCCGGGAACCGACCTGAAGTTTCTGCCCGCGGCGGTGACGTCGGTCGCCGCGGTGGAACCCGAGGCGACGTTTCGGCGGATGGCCAGGCGGCTCGCGCAACGCCGTGGCATCGCGGTGGACATCGTCGAGGGCGTCGGTGAAGCGATTCCCTTCCCGGACAACGCTTTCGATTCCGTGCATATTGGGCTGGTGTTGTGCTCGGTCAACGACGTGGCCGCGACCCTGCGCGAGATCCGGCGGGTCCTCGTCCCCGGGGGCCGGCTCGTCGTCCTCGAGCACGTGCGCGGAGACGGTGCGACGGGCCGGTTCCAGGACCTGATCGCCCGGCCCTGGTCGTGGCTGGCGGGCGGTTGCGAGCCGAACCGGCGAACCCGCGACGCGATCGCCGCGGCCGGATTCGACACCACCGCGCTGCGCAGCGTTCCGCGAACGCCGGTGCCCTTCCCGTGCAAACCCCATCTGCAGGGATTCGCCATCCTCACTCGACGCTGACCGCCTCGATGATGGACAGGTGCGCCGCACGCCGTGCCGGTGGCACCGAGCCGAGCAGGCTGATCGCGAGCGCACCGAGAGTGAAGGCCAGCGCGAGCGGGCTCAGCCGAAAGCCGACCTCGAAGTTCATGATGTCCCGGCTGATGCGGCTGAACAGCCACTGGTCGGTCAGTCCGAGGGCAAGCCCCAAAACGCCGCCCACCACACCGATTCCGGCCGCCTCGGCCAGGACCATCCGCAAGGTGAATCGCCGACTGGAACCCATTGCCCGCAGCACGCCGATCTCGCGGCGGCGTTCGATCACCGACAGCGTCAACGTGTTGAGCAGTGCGACCGCGGCCACCGTCACGACGATGATCCACACCGCGTTGGCGATGAACATGCTCTGATGCAGGGGGGCCTGCAGCCCCGCCAGCGCCGCGGCACCGTCGTACACGTGGTTCGGCGCGGGCACCGCCGCGCGGACCGCGGCCACCAGGCGTTGCCGGTTCACCTTCGGCGCGGCGACGACCTGCAGCGTCGTCGCCGCCGGGCGATCGAACCACGCCCGCAGGTGATCCAGGTCGATCCCGACCGTGCCGATGACCGTCGAGAAGAACGGCACCAGGGCCAGCACGGTCGCCTCCCGTGCGCCGTGCGGCGTTTGCAGCCGCAGGGGCTCACCGGCCCGCAGGTGCAGGATCGCGCCCAGATTCTGGGTGAGCACCACGCCCCGGCCGGCGAGCACCTCGGAGCGCACTCGTTCGTCGAGCGCTCCGAACAGCGCATCGTTGCTGCCGGTGGCGAACCCGTCGAGCAGCACCCGGGTGCCGCCGACGACGGCGAATCCGAAGGCGCCCTCGGTCACTCGCGCCACCCCCGGAAGCGCGGCGATCTTGCCGGAAAGGCCTTGTGGCAGAGCGTCGGTGGGGTAACTGTCCGGGGGATCTGCGCTCACCCAGACGTCGGTGTCGGCGACCGGCGCGAAGATGCTACGGGCCGACCGGATCATGTCGGCGTTCGTACCGGTGATCACGACGGTGGTGAGGACCCCGATGAGCACGGTCATCACCGTCGCCCACACGCGCCGCGGCGCGCGTTGGATCGTCGCCGCCGCGAGCGCTCCGAACGATCCGAACGTGCGCGCCGTCGCCGCCGCGGCGTTGACGATGGGCCTGGTGAGCGCGAAGCCCAGGGCGATCTGCGCGCCCAACAGGGCGGCCATCGCGACGACGGCGTAGCTGCCGCGCTGGCCGGTGACGAGCACCGCAGCCACCGCGATCACCGCAACGGCGCCGACCCCGCAGGCGACGCGCAACCACCGTGGCACGACGTCGGCCGCCGAGGCGCCGACCGGGGCCAGCGCCTCGATGGGCGAAACCTTGTACACCTGACGCGCCGCCATCGCCGAGGCCGCCACGCTGGTGAGCACCGTCACCGCGAGCGCCAGCGGTAGCGCATAGCCGGGCAACCAGTACTCGACGCGGGCTTCGAGCCCTTGCGTCACCGCCGGGGGCAACCGGCGAATCGCGATGTGGGCCGCCACAATTCCCAACGCGGACCCGACGGCCCCGCCGATCAGGCCGAGAACCGCGGCCTCCGCGAGCATGTCGCCGACGATGGCGACGCGCCGGCCGCCGATGGCGCGCAGCATCGAGATGACCGGCCGGCGCTGGGTGATCGCCATCGTCATCGTGGTGTAGATCAAAAACGCGCCGACCACCAACGCCACCGCGGCGCCCAGCAGGGCCATGTAGTTCATCAGCTTGACCCCGTCACCGGCGCGGGCCGCCCGGAAGCTGGGGGCCGCCACGATCGCGCGACCATTCACCGCGCCGGTGACCGCGGCGCGAACGGCTCCGAGGTCGGCGCCCGGCTTGGTGGTGATCAGTATCGAGTCGAGTTGGCCGGTGCGGCCGGCGGCGTGCTGCGCCAAGGCGAGTGGGGCGAGCACGTAATGCCCGCCGTTGAGGTTCGCGTATTGCTTGCCCGCGAGCACGTCGGTCACCGTGACCGAGGCCGAACCCAGTTGGAACGCCTGGCCTTTCGCGTAGCCGACCCGCGGCCCGACCTGAACGCCGGACGGCGTCGCGGACAGCGCCTGCACGGGTCGGGACACCGCGTCTGTCAACGCCCCGCCCAGGGCGGTGGTGCTCGCATCGGCGCCCAGCAGCAGCACGGGCCCCGACGGCGTGGTCGCCGACGTTCGAATCATCGGCGCCGCGGTCGCCACGCCCGGGACCGCGGCCACCTCGGCCAGGATCGAGTCGGGGAATCCGGCGTCGGTGATGCCCGACACCTCGAGCGCCGCGACGCCCGCGATCCCGTCGGCCAGCCGGCTCACCGACCCGGTGATCGACCCGAAGATGCCGAATACCGCCACCAAATACGCTGCCGATACCGCCATTACGGAGATCGACGCGACCGTGCGGCGCCTGTGTACGGTGAGCTCGCGCAGGCTGAAGACCCGCAGCCTGCTCGCCGTGGCCGTGATCGCCGATCCGGGTTTCACCCGGCGCCCGCCAGCACGTCGGAGCCGACCCGACCGTCCTGCAGGGTGATCACCCGGTCCGTGGCCGCGGCCGCGTCGGCGTTGTGGGTCACCATCACCACCAGCCGGCCCGCAGCGTCCTCGTGCGCCACCTCGGCCAACAGCGCCAAAATGGACGCCCCCGTGGCGGAGTCCAGGTTTCCGGTGGGCTCGTCGGCGAGAATCAGCGGCGGGTTCATCATCAACGCGCGCGCCACCGCGACCCGTTGCATCTGACCGCCGGACAGTTCGGCCGGGCGGTGCCCGGTCCGGTCGCCGAGCCCGACGCGATCCAGCAGCCGGATCGCCTCCGGTTTGGCGGCGCCCAGCCGGACCCCGTCGAGCAGCTTGGGAATGGCCACGTTCTCCCACGCCGACAGCGTCGGCAACAGGTTGAAGAACTGAAAGATGAAGCCCACCCGGTGATGGCGAAACCGCGACTGCTGCTCGTCGCCGAGTCGCCCGATCTCTTCGCCGTCGAACGCGATCGTTCCCGAATCGGGGGAATCCAGGGCCCCGAGCAGGTGCAGCAGCGTGCTTTTCCCGGCCCCCGAGGGCCCGACGACCGACACGAACTGCCCGTCCGCCAGCCACAGGCTGACCTCGTCGAGCGCCCGCACCGTCTGACCGCCGACCCGGTACTCGCGCACCACGTTGCGCAGTTCGATGGTCATCTCAACACCACGATGGTGACCGGTGAACGGTTCATGGACGAGCAATGAACCGACCGAGTGCCTACCTCGTTCCTTCAGGCATGCCCGGCAGGTACCGGGTGGCCGACCACATCGTCGGGCACCTCGCGGCAATCGGAGTCGACCACCTCTTCGGTGTGGACGGCGCCAACATCGAGGACGTGTACGACGCCGCGCACTTCCGCCCCGGCATCGACGCCGTGCTGGCCAAGCACGAGTTCTCGGCGGCCACCATGGCCGACGGGTACAGCCGCAGCGGGGCCGGGCTGGGCGTGGTGGCCGCGACCTCGGGTGGCGCAGCGCTGAACCTGGTTGCCGGGCTGGGCGAGTCGCTGGCCAGCCGGGTGCCGGTGCTGGCGTTGGTCGGCCAGCCCGCCGCCGCGATGGACGGTCAGGGCAGCTTCCAGGACACCAGTGGCGTCAACGGGTCGCCGAACGCCGAGGCGTTGTTCTCGGCGGTGTCGCTGTTCTGCCGCCGGCTGCGTACGCCCGCCGACATCGGCGGGCTGCTGCCCCGGGCGATCGCCGCGGCACGTTGCGGCGGCCCGGCGGTTCTGTTGCTGCCCAAGGATATTCAGCAGGCGACCCTGGACTGCGCGCAGAATGGGCGGCCGGTCGAGGGCCCGCGTCCCATCGGCAATCCGGACTCGATCGCCGAAATGCTGCGCGGCGCCAGCGGCCCGGTGACCATCATCGTCGGCGAGCAGGTCGCCCGCGACGACGCCCGCGCCGAGCTCGAAGCCCTGCGGGCGGTGCTGCGGGCGCGGGTGGCCACCGTGCCCGACGCCAAAGACGTCGCCGGCACACCCGGCCTCGGATCGTCGTCCGCGCTCGGGGTGACCGGCGTCATGGGCCACCCGGGCGTGGCTGAAGCGGTGGCCGGCAGCGCCGTGTGCCTGGTCGTGGGCACGCGCCTGTCGGTCACCGCGCGCACCGGGCTGGACGACGCTCTGGCGGCGGTGCCGACGGTCTCGCTCGGGTCGGCGCCGCCCTATGTGGCATGCCCGCACGTGCACACCGACGACCTGCGCGGCTCGCTGCGCATGCTGACCCAGGCGCTGTCCGGTCCGGGACGGCCCGCCAAGGTGCGGGTGCCGGGCCCGCTGCGGCCCACCGAGCTGACGCCGCCGCCCTGCGCGGGGCCGGGCCTGCGGTACCGCGACGCCATGGCGGTGCTGGACCGCGTCCTGCCCGACGGGGCCGACATCGTGGTCGACGCCGGCAACACCGGCGCCGCCGCGATTCACTACCTGCCGGCACGCCGCGGCGGCAGGTTCGCCGTCGCGCTCGGCATGGGCGGCATGGGCTACAGCTTCGGGGCCGGGATCGGAATGTCGTTCGGCCGCAACAACAGTGGCCGGCCCGGCGGCCATACCGTCGTGATCGCCGGTGACGGCGCATTCTTCATGCACGGCATGGAAGTGCACACCGCCGTGCAATATCGATTACCGATGACCTTCGTCCTGTTCAACAACAACGCGCACGCCATGTGCGTGACCCGTGAGCAGTTGTTCTATGACGACCTGTACAGCTACAACCGTTTTCGTCCCAGCCGGCTGGGGGCCGGGCTGGCGGCGATGTTCCCGGGCTTGACGTCGGTGGACGTCAACGACGTCGATGGATTCGCGGTGGCCATGGGCGCCGCGCTCGGCATCGACGGTCCGGCGGTGGTCAGCGTCGAGTGCGACGCCGACGAGATCCCGCCGTTTGCGCCGTTTCTCGCGGCTACGCACGTCAAACGCGCTGCCGCGGAGCACATTTCGCGTGTTAAGGAGAACCAGACCAATGTCGCCGCCAGCGCTTGAGGATATCCCCGACCTGATCGATGGCGTCACCCGCATCGAAACCAGCCCCAGGGAGAAGGCCACGCCGATCATCATGGACATGATGCGGTCGGTATACCCGCACGATGAGGTCTTCGGACAGTATTGCACCGTCAACGATTACATCGACTGCCCACCCGACGAGCTGTACGAGTACATGGCCGACACCCGCAGTCTGGAGGAGTGGACCTACAGCCTGCGCGGCTTCACACCCACGGACGAACCCGGGCTGTGGCTGGCCCACGACCGGCTGGGCTCGGAAACCAAGATCTACACCCGCACCGTCGCCAACGCGCAGGCCCGGACCGTGGATTACCACTGCGCCTGGGACCAGGGCAAGCACCTGTGGATGATCTACCTGATGCGCGTCGTCGACGCGGCGACGGTCCTCGACAAGCCGGGATCGGTTGTGCTGTGGACGAATTGCCACCACCCATTCTATGATCACAACCCGTATCCCGAGACCGCGCCCGCCCAGCGCCCGGTGTGGGTCGGCGACTTCTGGGACATGTTCGGCGCCGGCCATCTGCTGGAGCTGCGCAACCTCAAGGCGATCGCCGAGTACCGCCACCGCAACGGGCTGCCGGTGACGCCCGTCTGGATGAGGTGAGCGGGCCATGGGTGGCCCAAGCGTCAGCCTGATCGACGTCTCCACGTACCTGCCGGGTGAGCCGATCCCCGCCCACTATTACGCGCAATTCGCCGAATCCGACGACCTGCGCGACAATGTGATGTTCCGCGCGCCGAAGTTCCGCCATCACGTCGCCGCGGACGAGAGTTCCATCGACATGATCGAACGCGCCGCCCAGGGCCTGATCGACCGGCACGGCCACGACGCCGTCGCAGGCGCCGACGTGCTGATCACCCACACCCAGGTGCCCGACATGGCGTTCTACGGCCAGGGCGGTGGTATCGCGCACCGGCTGGGCATGCGACCGTCCTGGGTGCTCGACCTGAACAACGGCGGCTGCGCCGCATTCGTGTTGGCGCTCAACGTGGCTCGCAAACTGCTGGCCGCGGGCGAAGGGCACACCGCGCTGATCGCGATCGCGCAAAACGCGGCCGGCCAGTTCTTCGATCAGCCGACGATTCGCCGCAAGGCGCAGTCCGCGGTGCCCGGCGACGGCGCCGCGGTGGGGCTGGTCACGGTGGGCGGCCACTCACCCATCCTGGACATCGAGTGCCGCACCTACGGCGAGTACGCGGGCGAAATGACGCTGTCCTACGACCCGCCCCGCAAGTGGTGGCAGGCCGGTCCCGGCGAGGGCAGCATCGGTTTCACCGAAAGCAAGATCACCAAGGTGCTGGCCCGCGGCAACCGGCAGGTCCCCGAGGTGGCGCTGGCGGTGTGCGATCGAATCGGCTTGGCCGCCAAGGACATCGACCTGCTGGTCACCAACCAGCCCAATCGGGCGTTCCTGCGCAACTGGCGTGACGCGCTCGAGGTGCCGAAATCAAGACACCGTGACACGTTCGACGAGTGCGGCAACCTGTTCGGCGCCGGCATCCCGATCAACCTGGACCGCGCCGTCTCCGGTGGTCAGCTCGCGGCCGGGGACGTGGTGATGATGGCGGCGTTCGCGCATGCCGGCGACTTCGCCGGCGCGGCCGCGGTGCGCTGGGGTGGTCGAGGCTGATGCACGCGGTGCCGGGCCTGATGGACGGCGAGATCCGCGAAGCGCTGCCCAACGCGGTGGATCCGTTTGCCTTGTCGCTCAACGAGAATCCGTTTCCCCCGCTACCGGCGGTCCGTGCCGCGCTGATCCGGTCCGTTCGCGCGGCGAACCGGTATCCGGAGTTCCTGCCGGAACGGCTGCGCGACGTGATCGCCGCGCACATCGGTGTGCCCGCCGACCGGGTGGTGCTGGGTGCGGGGGCGACCGGCGTCGTGCTGCAGGCGCTGCGCGCGCTGACGTCGCCGGGTGACACGATGGCGATGGCATCGCCGACGTTCGACGGCTATCCGATCGTCGCGCAGATGGCGCGGCTCAATCCGTCACTCGTGCCGCTGGACGAGCGCGGTCACAACGACCTCGACGCGCTGGCCGACGCGGCCGCGCTGGCCCGCGTGGTGGTGGTGTGCCGGCCGCACAACCCGACCGGCACCATCGAGCCCAGGGCCGCCGTTTTCCGGTTTCTCCGCCGGGTGCCGCGCGACACCGTGGTGCTGCTCGACGAGGCCTATATCGAGTTCACCGCCGTCGAGCACCGTTTCGACGTGGCGGCGTTGGTCGCGCGTTTCCCCAACGTGGTGGTGGTGCGGACGTTCTCCAAGGCCTACGGGCTGGCGGGGCTGCGGATCGGCTACGGGGTGGCGTCGACGGAGCTGGCCCGGATGCTGTGGTCCCAGCAGCTGCCGTTCGGCATCGCGATCACCAGCTTGCTCGCGGTCGCGGCGTCCTATCACGCGGAAGACGAACTGCTGCGCCGGATCCGGTTGATCACCGCCGAACGCCGCCATCTGCGGAGCCGCCTGAGCGCGATGGGGATCCACACCACCGACGCGCACGCGAATTTCATGTATCTGCCGTCCGGCGGCGGGCGGTATCGGTCGTGGCGTGAGGTTTTCGGCGACAGCGGGCCGCGGGTGCGGTATTACGCGGACGGTGGCGCGCGGATCACCGTGGGCAGCCGAGCGTCGACGACGGCGGTGCTCTCGGCGTTGGGAAAGGCCACACCCGGGCGCCAAGTGCGGTAAGAAGGGGCGTGGCGCAATCACAACCGGAAAAGCGTGATCCGATCGCCGCGGCGCGGGCCAACTGGGAGCGCGCCGGGTGGGGCGACGTGGCACCGGGCATGGTGGCGGTGACCTCGGTGATGCGCGCGCACCAGATCCTGCTGGCGCGGGTCGAGACGGCGCTGCGCCCCTACGACCTGAGCTTCTCCCGGTATGAACTGCTGCGGCTGTTGGCATTCAGCCGGACCGGGGCGCTGCCCATCACCAAGGCCTCCGACCGGTTGCAGGTCCACGTCACCAGCGTGACCCACGCGATCCGTCGGCTGGAGGCCGACGGGCTGGTGCAACGGGTGCCGCACCCCACCGACGGGCGCACCACGCTGGTGGCGATCACCGACCTGGGCCGCTCCACGGTCGAGGACGCCACCGTCACCCTCAACAAGCAGGTGTTCGCCGACATCGGGATGACCGACACGGAATCGCAGAACCTGGCGGCGTGCATTGAAACGTTGCGGCGCAACGCCGGTGACTTCTGAGCCCGGCGGTTCTCAGCTGCCGCGCAGCATCTCGATGACCGCGCTGAAGTCCTTTTCGGCGTGGTCGGCGGCGAATTTCGCATAGATCTCGGCGGCGTGGGTACCCAGCGGCGCCGCCGCACCGCTGGACGACACCGCGTCCATCGCCAGGCCCAGGTCCTTGTTCATCAACGCGGTGGCGAAGCCCGGCTTGAAGTCGTTGTTGGCCGGCGACGTCGGAACCGGCCCCGGCACCGGGCAATTGGTGTGCACGGCCCAGCAGTTGCCGGTCGCCCCGGTGATGACGTCGAACAGGGACTGCGCGGACAGCCCGAGCTTCTCGGCCAGGATGAACGCCTCGCCGATCGCGATCTGCTGGACCGCCAGCACCATGTTGTTGCACACCTTGGCGGCCTGGCCGGCCCCGGCCGCGCCGCAGTGAATGATCTTGCCCGCCATGGGTTCCAGCACCGGTCGCGCGCGCTGCAGCGCGGCGTCGTCGCCGCCCACCATGAAGGCCAGCGTGCCGGCGACGGCACCCTTCACCCCGCCGGAGACGGGCGCGTCGAGCTGCGCGACGCCGTTGGATTCCGCCAGCGCATGCACCTCGCGGGCATCGTTGACCGAGATCGTCGAGCTGTCGATGAACAGAGCGCCGGGTCGAGCGGCCGGCAGGATCTCCGCGTAACAGCGTTTGACCAGCTCCCCGTTGGGCAGCATGGTGATGACGACGTCCGACCCGGCCACCGCGTCGGTGGCGCTGCCGAACCCGGTGACGCCGGCCTCCGTCGCCGCGGACAGCGCGGCGGGCACCGGATCGAAGCCGCGCACCGCGTGTTTGGCCGCAACGAGATTCGTCGCCATCGGCCCACCCATGTGGCCCAGGCCCAGGAAGGCCACCGTCAGGTGTTCGGTCATCTGAAAGACCCTTCTATGCGGTTGCGCGGACCCGTGCGGCTTCGGCCCGGCCGATGACCACCCGCATGATCTCGTTGGTCCCTTCCAGGATTCGGTGCACCCGCAGGTCGCGCACGATCTTTTCCAGACCATACTCGCGCAGGTAGCCGTAGCCGCCGTGTAGCTGCAGGGCTTTGTCGGCGACCTCGAAGCAGGTGTCGGTGACGTAGCGCTTGGCCATCGCGCACAGCTCGACCTTGTCGGGATCGTCCTCGTCCAGCGCATTGGCCGCCCGCCACAACATCATTCGCGATGTCTCGAGGCCGGTGGCCATGTCGGCCAGGGTGAACCTGATGGTCGGCTCGTCGAGCAGGGACGACCCGAACGCTTGGCGATCGCGGACATAGGCCCCGGCCTTGTCGGCGGCGGCCTGGGCGCCGCCGAGCGAACACGCGGCGATGTTGAGCCGACCGCCGTTGAGCCCGTTCATCGCGATGCCGAACCCGGCGCCCTCGCCGTCGGCGCCGCCCAGCATCGCCTCGGCCGGCACCCGGACGCCTTCCAGGATCACCTGGGCGGTGGGCTGGGCGTGCCAGCCCATCTTCTCCTCGAGTGAGCCGAAACTCAGCCCCGCAGTGCCCTTTTCGATCACGAAGGCCGAGATGCCGCGCGGGCCGTCGCTGCCGGTCCTGGCCATCACCACGTAGACGTCCGAGGCGCCCGCGCCCGAGATGAACTGCTTGACGCCGTCCAGCACATAGTCGCCACCCTGTTTGACGGCGCGGGTGCTCAGCGCGCTGGCGTCGGACCCGGCGCCGGGCTCGGTGAGGCAATAACTGGCGATGACGTCCATCGACGCCAGCCGCGGAACCCAATCCTTGCGCTGCTCGGCGGTGCCGAAGGTGTCGATCATCCACGCGCACATGTTGTGAATGGACAGGAACGCGGCGGTGGTCGGGTCGGCGATGGCCAGCTGCTCGAAGATGCGGACCCCGTCGAGGCGGCGCAGTCCGCTGCCACCGACATCGTCACGACAGTAGATCGCCGCCATGCCGAGTTCGGCGGATTCGCGCAGCACGTCGACCGGAAAATGTTTGGCCGCATCCCATTCCAGGGCGTGCGGGGCGAGGCGCTTGGCGGCGAACGCGGCGGCCGTCTCGGTGATCACCCGTTCGTCGTCGTTGAGGGTAAAAGAAGCCATGAGAAACAGCCGGCCTAATCCATTGTGGGAATGACGAACTCGGCGCCGTCCTTGATGCCGGACGGCCACCGCGACGTCACGGTCTTGGTCTTGGTGTAGAACATGATCGACGAGGGGCCGTGCTGGTTGAGGTCGCCGAAACCGGACCGCTTCCAACCGCCGAAGGTGTGGTAGGCCACCGGCACCGGGATCGGCACGTTGACCCCGACCATGCCGACCTGCACGCGCGAGACGAAGTCGCGGGCGGCGTCGCCGTCGCGGGTGAACACCGCCACGCCGTTGCCGTATTCGTGCTCCGACGGCAGCCGCAGCGCCTCTTCGTAATCGTGCGCGCGCACGATGCACAGCACGGGCCCGAAGATCTCGTCGGTGTAGATCGACATGTCGGGGGTGACGTGGTCGAACAGGGTGGGACCGATGAAGAAGCCGCCCTCGAGGTTGGCGTCGCCGAACGTCAGGTCGTCGCTGGCGCGGTCGCGGCCGTCGATCACCAGCTCGGCACCCGCGTCGACCCCCTGGGCGATGTAGTCGCGCACCCGTGCCACGGCCGCTTCGGTCACCAGCGGTCCGTAGTCGGCCTTGGGGTCCAGGCTGTGGCCCACGCGCAGGTTGTTGATCCGCTCGATGAGCCGGGCGCGCAGCCGGTCGGCGGTCTTGTCCCCGACCGGGACCGCGACGCTGATCGCCATGCACCGCTCGCCGGCGCTGCCGTAGCCGGCGCCGATCAGGGCGTCGACGGCCTGGTCCAGGTCGGCGTCGGGCATCACGATCATGTGATTCTTGGCGCCGCCGAAGCACTGTGAGCGCTTGCCGGTGGCCGCGGCCCCGGCGTAGATGTACTGGGCGATATCGGAGCTGCCGACGAACCCGACGGCCTGGATGTCGGGGTGGTTCAGGATGGCGTCGACGGCCTCCTTGTCGCCGTGCACGACCTGGAACACGCCCGGGGGCAGGCCCGCTTCCAGAAAGAGCTCGGCCAGCCGAACCGGCACCGACGGGTCGCGCTCGCTGGGCTTGAGCACGAACGCGTTGCCGCAGGCCAGCGCCGGGCCGGCCTTCCACAGCGGAATCATCGCCGGGAAGTTGAACGGGGTGATGCCGGCGACCACGCCCAGCGGCTGGCGCAGCGAGTAGACGTCGATGCCGGGCCCGGCGCCCTCGCTGTACTCGCCCTTGAGCAGGTGGGGGATGCCGATGCAGAACTCGATGACCTCGATGCCGCGCTGGATGTCGCCCTTGGCGTCGGCCAGCGTCTTGCCGTGCTCGCGCGACAGCAGCTCGGCCAGCTCGTCGTTGTGGGCGTTGACCAGCTCGATGAAGCGCATCATGACACGCGCGCGCCGCTGCGGATTGGTTGCGGCCCAACCCTTTTGGGCCTCGACGGCCGAGGCGACCGCGGCATCGATGTCGGCCTGGCCGGCCATCGGCACCGTGGCCTGGACGCTCCCGGTGCTCGGGTCGAAGACGTCAGCGCTGCGGCCGGACCGGCCGGCGGTGCGCTGCCCATCGATGAAGTGCGGAATCTGTGTGGTCATGGGGCCCTCGGGTGTGGTTGAGCGCTTAAGCGGATACTTGGATATCCTAGTAACCCGGTTCGGGCCTTGGCAAGGTGGTCGCCGGTCTAGCCTGAGGGCGGTATGCGCACCATCGAGGCCGACTACCTGGTGGTCGGGGCGGGCGCCATGGGCATGGCGTTCATCGACACGCTGGTCTCCGAGACGGAGGCCCGCGTGGTGGTGGTGGACCGCCAGCACGCGCCCGGTGGGCACTGGACCATGGCCTACCCGTTCGTGCGGTTGCATCAGCCCTCGGCCTTCTACGGCGTCAACTCGTCGCGGCTCGGCAGTGACACCATCGACCAAGTGGGTTGGAACCACGGGCTTTACGAGTTGGCGACCGCCGGCGAAATCTGCGCCTACTACGACCGCATCATGCGCCGCGAGTGGTTGCCGACCGGGCGGGTCAGCTACTTTCCGATGAGCGAATACCTCGGCCAATACGGTGGGCAAGGCCGGTTCCGCACGCTGGCCGGCGCCGATTACACCGTCGACGTGACGCGCCGCGTCGTCGACGCCACCTACATGCGGGTCACGGTCCCGGCGATGCGCCGCCCCCCGTACCAGGTCGCCGACGGCGTCGCGTGCGTCGC
Organism: Mycobacterium sp. 1165196.3; assembly: GCF_001673415.1. Lineage (NCBI taxonomy): Bacteria > Bacillati > Actinomycetota > Actinomycetes > Mycobacteriales > Mycobacteriaceae > Mycobacterium > Mycobacterium sp. 1165196.3. Next base: position 14,091 of record NZ_LZLU01000119.1, read on the forward strand.
GCCCAACGACCTGCCCCGGCTCGGCGGGTACGAGCGCTACGTCGTCGTCGGGGCCGGCAAGACCGGAATCGACACCTGCCTGTGGCTGCTCGGTCACGGGATCGAACCGGACCGGCTGACCTGGATCGTGCCCCGCGATTCCTGGCTGCTGGACCGCGAAACCATGCAGCCCGGCTCGCTGTTCGCCGACAAGCTCAAGGCCAGCTTCACCGCCCAACTGCGCGCGATCAACGACGCCGCCTCGGCGCGGGATCTGTTCGCGCGTCTCGAAGACGCCGGCGTGCTGTTGCGGATCGATCCGGCGATCCGGCCCGCCATGTATCGCTGCGCGACCGTCACCCGGCTCGAGCTCGAGCAACTGCGGCGCATCACCGACGTGGTGCGCCTGGGTCACCTCCTGCGGATCGACGCGGGCAGGCTGACGCTCGACGGCGGCACCGTGGCGGTCAGCGGCGACGAACTGTACATCGATTGCACCGCGGACGGCGCCGAAAAGCGGCCCGCTACACCGATTTTCGACATCGGGACCATCACGCTGCAAAGCGTGCGCGGCTGCCAGCAGATCTTCTCCGCGGCGCTGATCGCCCACGTCGAGGCCGCATACCGTGACGACACCGTGAAAAACGATCTCTGCGTGCCCCTGCCGCATCCGGACACCGACCTCGATTGGTTGCGGCTGGCGCTGGCCGACTACACCAATCAGTTGCGCTGGTTCGACGACCCGGAGCTGATGTCGTGGCTGTCCGCGGCGCGCCTGGACCTGTTCGGCCATCTGATCGGCCACCTGCTGCCGTCGGCGTCGGCGAAGCCGCGGGTGCGCGAGCGGATACTGAGCATCGCCAAATCCGTGTTCTCGGCCACCGCCACCAAGCTCGACCAGCTCGTGGCCGCCGAGGCCGCACTCGCTGCGCCCGTGTAACCCGAGTCGCTATTCATCGGGTGAAGGAGGCATGTGGCGGCAAGAAACGAGCCCGTCGGCCCGCGACCCCTGCGCGCGGTGCCCGAGGACGGCCATGACGCCGGCTACCCGAGCTGGGAAGCCGTGTACTCCGACAACGCGACCTGGGTGTACCGCACGCTGTTCGCGCGCGTCGGAAACCAGACCGACGCCGAGGACCTCACCGCCGAGGTGTTCCTGGCGGCGCTGCGGCCGTTGCGGCTGACCGCGAGCGTCGCCGAGGTGCGCGCGTACCTGCGGGCGACGGCCAGGACAGTGCTGGCCGCACACTGGCGCGAGACGCTGGGGCGCGAGATAACCTCGATCGAGGACATCGAACAACCAGCCGAGGGCCAGGACGCCATCAGTACCGCGCCGCAGCGGGTTGCCCGGGTTCTGGACAACCTGCCGGACCGCTACCGCCGGATTCTGGAATCGCGTTTCCTGCAGGGCCATTCGATCAAGGAGTCAGCCGCGGAACTCGGGATCAGCGTGGCCAATGCCAAGGTGCTCCAGCACCGCGCCCTGCGGCTGGCGGCCCAGGTCAACGATGGGGGCCAGCCATGAATGCGCGAGGGTTGCGACGTTATGTCGACGATCTGTTGCGGGGGCGCCGGCCCCGGCCGTTCGCGCCCGACGACTTCGAGGCGGCTCAGCTGCGCACGGCGATCGAGCTGCGCGCGGCGCGCGAGGGTGGTGACGCGCCCCGCCAGGAATTCCTGACCGACCTGCGCCGGCGCCTCGCCGAGCAAATGTCCGGTGCGCCAACGGAACCGGCGCCGGACCGTCGCAGCACGCGCCGCCAGGTGATCGTCGGTACGTCGGCCGCCGCGACGGCGGCGGTCGCCGCGGTGTCCGTCGATCGCGCCCTGATCCTCGGCCGCGGCGGCGACGGTCACGGTCCCGAAGTCGCGGCCGGGCAACTCACGCCCAACGAGGGCAGCTGGCAGCGCGTGGCGGCCAGCTCTGATGTGCCCGACGGCGTCATGCACGCCTTCGACCTCGGCTCGGTGACCGGATTCGTCCGCCGGGTCGCGGGCGAAGTCCTGGCCGTCTCGGGAGTGTGCACGCATCAGGGTTGCAAGCTGTGGTTCGACGCACCCGGCGACACGCTGCGCTGCCCGTGCCACACCACGTCGTTTTCGCCCACCGGCCAGGTGATCGCCCATCAATTGCCGATAGCGCCAAAGCCCTTGCCGGCATTGATGGTTCGCGAGGCCAACGGCGGCATCGAGGTGTTCGCCCCGCCGCGTGCCGAGCGGCCGGCCTGAGCGGTGTAACCCGCCGCCATATCTCTGGGCATGGATGTCCCCATGCTTCGAAGATGTTTGGCGATCGTGCCGGCCGCGGGTGTGTTGGCATTGGCCGGTTGCTCCCAGTCCCGGCCGGTGGCGAACACCGCGGCGCCCACGACCGAGGTGTCGATCACCGCGCCGGCGGCTCCCGTGCGCGGCAATGAGGTCACCATCGACGGCTTCGCGTTCCAACCCGCCTCGTTGACCGTCACCGCCGGGACCACCGTCACGTGGACCAATCGCGACGAAGAACCCCACACGGTGGCCGCAAGCGACGGCTCGTTTCACTCACCCGGCATGGGCACCGGGGCGACCTTCACCCACACCTTCGCCGCCGCAGGGACTTTCGACTACGTCTGCTCGATCCATCCGATGATGCGCGGCACCGTGGTGGTGACGGGATGAGTGAGCATGCGAACGGCATGACCCGCCGCCAGCTCATCCGGCACACGGCCTGGTTCGGGGCGGCGGTCGGGTTCGCGGTGGCCGGCGGTGAGGTCATCTCGCATGCCGCCGGCGACGCCAAGGCTGCGCACGCGGCGGGACGGCCCACCCTGCGATTCGCCCAGATCAGCGACAGCCACCTCGGTTTCACCGGAGCACCCAACCCGGATGTCACCTCGACGTTCGGCCACGCGATCGATCAGGTCAACAACCTCGGATACACACCGGATTTCGTCATCCACACCGGCGACCTCACCCACCTGTCCAGCCCGGAACAGTTCGACCAGGTGAAGCAGATGATGAGCGGCCTCAAGACGCCGCACGTGCTGACCGTGCCCGGGGAGCACGACTCGATCGACGACGCGGGGCAGAAGTACCGAAACGCGTTCGGCGCCGGCTCGATCGGCGACGGGTGGTACAGCCTCGACATCGCCGGCGTGCACCTGATCGCGCTGGTCAATACCCTGAACCTGCACAAGCTCGGCCACCTGGGCGCCGATCAGCTGGAGTTCGTCAAGAAGGACGTCGCCCGCCTGTCCAGCGATACCCCCATCATCGTGTTCAGCCACATCCCGCTGTTCGCCATGTACCCGCAATGGGGCTGGGGCACCGACGACGCGACCCAGGCGCTGAGCTACCTGCGCCGCTTCGCGTCCGTCACCTGCCTCAACGGCCATGTCCACCAACTGTTTTCCAAGACCGAAGACAACGTGACCTTCTACAGCGCAACCACCACCGCGTACCCACTGCCGCGACCGGGTGACGGGCCGGCGCCCAAGCCGGTCACGCTGCCCGCCGGCAAGCTGCGCGACGCGCTGGGCATCCGCGAGGTCAGCTACACCAGGGGAGAGACCGCCTTGGCCTTGAAGGAGCGGACGCTGCAATGAGTTTGGCGAACATCCTGGTGCGGCTCGGCCTCGCCGTGTCGCTGGCCGTCGCCGCCGCCAGCCACGCCTATCTCTATGTCCATGGCTACCACCACATTCCGATGATCGGCGCGGCATTCCTGGCGCAGGCCAGCGTGTCGTTCGCGCTCGCGCTGCTGATCCTGATCGGCGGGCCGGCCTGGCTGCGCTGGGCGGGCGCCGCGGTGGCGGGCGGCTCGCTGGTCGCGTTCGTCATGTCGCGCACCGTCGGGCTCTCCGGCTTCTTTGAGCGCGGCTGGGACCCGGCGCCGTACGCGGCCGTCAGCGTGACGGCCGAGGTGATCACGCTGGTGCTGTGTGTGACGGGCGTTCTAGGGGCTAGGCGGGACCCGTACCAAATTGATCGTCCTGTCAACGCCTAACAGTAGTCGCAACCAGCTCGTGTGCCGCCGTTGTCAGCCCCAACTGTATAGGCACTCGCTACGTGGTCGGAGGCGTCCGCGACCTAGTCGGAACGGACTGCTCCTAACGTTCCGCAGCTTGCCCGGTCGGTGTCCGCGTCGGCCACGCTATCGGGTTCAGACTCGCGTAGGGGCTCGGTGGACCACTTTCGTAGCAGGCGTGATTTCAACGCCATTGCGCGCTTTTCCACCAGGAACCAGCTCATAGCGGCTAGCGGCAGGGTGCCGACAGTTGAGAACACAAAGAAAAACATGGGATTGAGATCGGTGAGCCCGCAGACCGCAAGCAGCTGCTGGGTCGGAAAGGCATAGATGTACATCCCATATGACAGATCGGTACGCAAATTCAAGCGCTTCTTCTTGGTCAGCGCACCGGAAACGATAACGATGTAGGCCAACGGGATAGCGCCGACTACGCGGTAGTCGGGCAGCATGCTGGCCACCGAGACTATGATCACGCTCACCCCCACCAGCGACCAACGAGCAGGAACCACCTCCCGGAATTGAAAGAGGAGCGCTCCGGCAGCGAACATGATGGCACAGCGGGCAATGAGCTGGGGGACCGTCCATGCCTGGAAAAGTGTGAGGGGCGGCAACATCGCAGCTGCGAACACGCCCACTGCCAGTATCGTTGGCGAAACCCACCGCCGATTCGCGAGTCCGGCGATGCCGATCACCGCCACGGCCAGGTAGCACAGCACCTCGTATATGAGAGACCACAGAGAGCCATTCCAGTCGCCTGCTCTAGGGATCCCTCGTGGAGTTCCGCCGACATCCCAGTGCAGGTAGGCGATAGCACTGTTTTTCAATACGTACTCAATAGGTCCGGTGGACCATAGGAGCTTCGCCGCCGAACCCCCCTGAAGTAGCACACTGATCGGCGCCAAGATGAACGCTGTTACGGCAAGGCAAACGTAGAACCCGGGAAGGATGCGGAGGGCTCGAGCAACCAGATAGTCACGCGCTCGTGGGTGGCTGAGCCAACTGGCGGTAATGAGGAAACCAGAGATCGCGAAGAAACCGTCGACTCCGACCGACATAAGAAGCTGACGGGTTGGCTCGGGCGGTACACGGCCCGTGTTCTGAAAAGAGTGTAGGAATATTACCTCGATCGCCAGTGCTAACCGAATTGCATTTAGTGCATTATTTCGTGGATCAAATGAATGCACGAGTTTCATCTGCTATCGCCTGTCGTTCGGCCCTGCGCTGTCGGCGCCATCGTATAGGGAGTCAGCTGGTAGGTGTTGGTCTTTGCGGCTTTCAAGCATGGTCAGGTGCAATAGAGCCGGCGCGCGGCCAGGCGCTGAAACGCTGCCGGACCGGCGACGGCTAGGTGATGCCTCGCACCTCTGGAGCTGACAGGTTAACGGGCGGATCCACCATAGTGGCTTCGCGCTCGGGTTCAGGTACGGACAGGGCCTGGGTGGACCACTTGCGCAGGAGGCGGGATTTCAGCGACATCGCGCGCTTTTCCACCACGAACCAGCTGATCGCGGCTAACGGAAGGGTGGCGACGGTTGAGACAACGTAGAACAACAGCGGGTTCAGGTCGGCAAACCCGCCGATGGCCAGCAACTGTTGAACCGGGAACGCGTAGATGTACATGCCGAACGACAGGTCGGTACGCAGATTCCAGCGGGTGCCGCGGGTCAGCGCACCGGAAACGATGACGATGTAGGCCAGCGGAACGGCGGCGATCACCCGGTAATCCGGCAGTAGTCCGGCCGCGAAGACGATGACTAGGCTCACCCCTACCAGTGACCATCGAGCCGGGATGATGTCCTTGAACTGATACAAGAGTGCTCCGGCCGCGAACGTAATCGCAGATCGCACAACGAGTTGGGGGATCGTCCACGTCTCGGAGAAACTCAGTGGCGGTAGCAGCATCGCCGCGACAACGGCCACTGTCAGTATCGCCGGGGAAACCCACCGCCGGTTAGCGAGCCCGGCTGTGCCGATGACGGCCACGGCCAGGTAGCACATCACCTCCCAGATGAGGGACCAGAGTGATCCGTTCCATGCGCCCGATACGGGAATGCCGCTCGGTGTCCCGCCGACGTCCAAATGGACATAGGCCACGGCACTGTTTTCGAGGACATATTCGAACGGCGCGGCCGACATCAGCAGCTTGCCTGCCGAACCGCCCTGGATCGCCACACCAAGCGGGGCAATGACGAACGCAGTTACGACGAGACAGACGTAGAACCCCGGGAGGATACGAAGAGCCCGGGCAACCAGGTAGTCGCGGACTCGTGGGCGGCTGAGCCAACTTGACGTGATGAGAAATCCTGAGGCCGCGAAAAACCCGTCGACGCCTACCGAGACCATCAGCTGACTGGTGGCCAAGCCCGTCATATGACCCGTGATCACGAAGGAGTGGAAGAGTATTACTTGTGCGGCTAGTGCTAACCGGATTGCATTAAGTGCATTATTTCGAGGGTCGAATACTTGCCCGAGTGTCATCTGCTCTCGCTGTCAGATCGGCCCCCGAACTGTCGGCGCAGATACTACCGGCCTGCCCCGATAGGGAAAAAGGAGCCCTCGGTTTACACGACCCAACGGATGGCGCCATTTGGGCTCGTGAAAGGGCGGCTGCGGTTATTGACGCGATAGACGCAGCTTTATCGCAAACGGCTGGGCATCGAAGTTAGCCTGCTGTCTTTCCGGCGCAGCGGCGGACAGCTTTGACGCGCGCGGCTATTTGTTTCGCAGACTCCTGATAAAGGCCTGCGTGTCCGCCCAAGTAGGAAGCAGATCGGAGGAACGAACTTCGGCGAAGCTGGGGGCGGCAGCATCGCGCGCGGACAAGGTGGGTGCGGCACCGTTGACCAGCGGCCACTCGATCGCCAGCGCCGGATCCGTCGGACAGATCGTGTGCTCGCGTTGTGGATTGTATTCTGCCGAGCACAGGTACATTACGGTCGAATTGTCTTGTAGGGCAAGGAACCCATGGGCCAGGCCTTCGGAGATATAGATTGTCTTATGGTCGGAATCGTCGAGCAGGACGGAATCCCACTGGCCGAACGTCGGCGACCCCAAACGGATGTCCACGACGACATCAAAAACTGAACCCTTGACGCAAGTCACGTATTTGGCCTGACTTGGTGGCAACTGGGCGAAGTGCATGCCACGCAGCACACCGGCCGATGATATCGAGCAGTTGGCTTGGCGGAGATCGAAGCGGTGGCCGGCGAAGGCGGTGAAATCGTGGTCCGTGAGCCACTCGAACAACTGTCCGCGAGAGTCGCCATGCACGGTAGGGGTGATCTCCCAGGTTCCGGGGATTTTCAGTTCGCGAACTTTCACGCTACTGCCCACGCTCTTCGTAGCGGGCTTCCGAGGCGTCTTTCAACGGACGCCACCACGATTCGTTCGCGCGATACCAGTCAATGGTGGCACGCAGACCCTCCTCGAAGTCGGTATGCTTTGGCGCCCAACATAATTCGTCGTACAGCGTCGACGGGTCGATGGCGTAACGCAGATCGTGGCCGACGCGATCGGTGACGTGGTCGAAGTCGTCGGGCTCGCGGCCCATCATCTGCAGCAGCGTGCGCAGCACGGTCAGGTTGTCGCGCTCGCCTTCGGAGCTGATCAGGTAGGTGCGCCCGATCTCGCCGGAGTCCAGGATGCGGCGGACCGCGCTGTTGTGGTCGTCGACGTGGATCCAGTCGCGGACGTTGGCCCCGGTGCCGTACAGCTTGGGCCGCCGGCCGGTGAGGACGTTGGTGATCTGGCGCGGGATGAACTTCTCCACGTGCTGATACGGCCCGTAGTTGTTGGAGCAGTTGGAGATCGTCGCGCGCACGCCGTAGGAGCGCACCCACGCCCGCACCAGCATGTCGGCGGCGGCCTTGGTCGCCGAATACGGGCTGGACGGGTTGTAGGGCGTCGCCTCGGTGAATCGCTGGGGGTCGTCGAGCTCCAGGTCGCCGTAGACCTCGTCGGTCGAGATGTGGTGCAGCCGCACGCCGTAACGCCGCACGGCCTCGAGAATGGTGAAGGTGCCGACGACGTTCGTGTGCAAGAACGGCTCGGGGCCCTCCAGCGCGTTGTCGACGTGGCTCTCCGCGGCGAAGTGCACCACCGCGTCGGATTCGGCGACCAACCGCGACACCAGCTCGGCATCGGTGATGTCGCCGACAACCAGCTCGATGGAGTCCTCGACGTCGGCCAGCGACTCACGCCGACCCGCATAGGTCAGGGCGTCGAGCACCGTGACGGAATCCTCGGGGTGTTCGCGGACCGTGCTGTGCACGAAGTTGGCGCCGATGAATCCAGCGCCGCCGGTGACCAGTAACCGCATGCCCAAACCCTAACCGAGCCGATCGGTCAGTTTGCGCCAGTCAGCCCCAGAGCTCCGGCCAATTCGCTCAGCGCAGGTAGCAGCGCTTCCTCATCGTGGGCGCCGAGCACCTGGATCGCCACGTGGTCGGCGCCGGCCTGCAGGTGTTCGCCCAGCCGCGCCGCGATGTCGTCGGGCGTGCCGTAGGCGACCACCGCGTCGATCAGCCTGTCGCTGCCGGGTTTGCGCACGTCGGCCTCGGTGAACCCCAGCCGCAGCCAGTTGTTCACGTAGTTGCTCAGGCCCAGGTAGAACTCGACCGTCTGGCGCCCGATCGCGCGCGCCCGCTCCGCGTCGGTGGTGAGCACCACCTTGTGTTCGGGCGCCAAATACACTGCCCCGCCGAGCAAGTCGCGCGCCTTCGCCGTGTGTTCGGGCGTCGTCAGGTAGGGATGGGCACCGGCGCTGCGCTGCGCCGCGAGCCGCAACACCCGCGGGCCCAGCGCGGCGAGCACCCGCCGGCTGGTCGGCACCAGGGCGGCATCGAGTTCGTCGAGGTAGGAGACCAGGGCGTCGTACGGCTTGACGTATTCCTCGGTGTGTTCGGGGTGGCCCACCCCGACGCCCAGCAAAAACCTTCCCGGGTGCGCGCTTTCGATCCGCCGGAAGGACTCCGCGACGGCCCCGGCGGGCGCCGTCCAGATGTTGACGATCCCGGTGGCCAGTTGCAGCGACGTCGTCGCCGCCAGGGCCGGCTCGGCCCAGGACAGCTCGGCGTCCGGTGAGCCACCGATCCAGGCGGCGCCGTACCCCAGCGATTCGATGCCCGCCGCCAAATCCGCGGAGATGGATCGGGTGGGCAGCCACACGCCGAACCGGCCGAGTTCGGGCTTGAGTGAAACTCCCTCGGTCATCTGGGCTCCCCCTACGGTCTCAGGACTGCTTCAACCCCAGTGGCCCCGCCAGTTCGGCCAGCGCCGAGACCAGGTTTTCATCCTTTGTCAGGACCTGCACGGGGACGTGATCGGCGCCGGCGTCGAGGTGCTCGTTCAGCCGCGCCGCGATCTGGTCCACGGTGCCATACGCCACCACCGCGTCCACCAGGCGGTCGCTGCCGGGCCGGGTGACCTCGTCCTCGGTGAAACCCAGCCGCTTCCAGTTGTTTCGGTAGTTGGCGAGGTTGAAATAGATGTCGAGCGCCTTGCGGCCGACGGCCCGCGCCTTCTCGGCGTCGGTGGTCAGCACGACCTTGTGCTCGGGCGCCAGGAAGGCCGACGGCCCGATCAGCTCGCGGGCCCGCGCGGTGTGTTCGGGGGTGGTCAGGTAGGGGTGCGCGCCGGCCGAGCGCTCCGCGGACAGCTTGAGCACGCGCGGGCCCAGCGCCGCCACCACCCGGCGGTGGGCGGGCACGCCGTAGTCGTCGAGCTGCTTGAGGTAGTCGGACAGCGCGTCGTAGGGCTTGCGGTACTCGGTGTGCGCCTCGGGATGCCCGACGCCGATGCCCAGCAGGAACCGGCCGGGGTAGGCCGCCTCGATGCGGTGGAAGGATTCGGCCACGGGCCCCGCGGCCGCGGTCCAGATGTTGACGATGCCGGTGCCCACCTGCAACGTCGTGGTCGCTTCCAGGAGGGGTTCGACCCAGGCCAGCTCGGCGGGGGGTGAACCGCCGACCCACACGGCGCCGTAGCCCAGCGCCTCGATGTCCCTGGCCTGCTCGGGGGTGACGCCGCGTCCGAACGATCCGAACCGGCCGAGATTGGGTTTGCTCGCAGCATCGGTCATGGTTGTTCCCAACCCGCGCCCCGCGAAAGCTATTCCGAAACGGCCAGATCCTCGTCGGCATCGTCGAGATCGGTGGCCGCGACGTCGGCGGCGGGCGCCGTGAGCGGGAGCAGCACGATGAACCGGGTGTCCCCGGGCACCGACTCCACCCGCAGGTCGCCGCGATGCTTCTTCACCACGATGTTGAACGCCAGGTCCAGGCCCAGCCCGGTGCCCTCGCCGAAGGGTTTGGTGGTGAAGAACGGCTCGAAGATGTGTTCGCGGATGTCCTCGGGTATGCCCGGGCCGGTGTCGCAGATTTCGATGCGGGCCAGGTTGTCGCCTTCGGCGCAGGTGCGGATGGTCAGGGTGCCACCCGTGTCGCGCATGGCGGCGATCGCGTTGTCGATGATGTTGGTCCACACCTGATTGAGATCGCCTGGGTAACAAGGGATTTCGGGAAGGGTCTGGTCGAAGTCCTTGACGACGGTGATCGCCTTCGCGTGCTTGCCGCCGTCCTTGCCGCCGTCCTTGGTCAACCGGTCGGCGAACATCACCAGGGTGCTGCGCAGCAGGTCGTGCACGTTGGTCACCTGAAACGGAGCGCGATCCATCTGCGAATACTGCTTGGCGTCGGCGACCAGCGCCGAAATCCGTTTGCTGGCTTCCAGAATCTGATTCATCAGCAGCTCGCTCTCGATGGTGTAGTTGATCCAACGGATCGCCTGCTCCAGCGATGTCGATGCGAGTTCCTCGGTGACCGCGGAGATCCGCTCCAGCCAATCGGTGTCGATGCCGCCCTCGACGAACGTCGGGGCGATGTCCCAACCGCCGTCGATGCCGTGCTCTTCCAGCCAGTCGCCGACGGCGTCCTCCCGGTCGGAGGTCTCGAGCGCGGTCAAATGCTGCCCCGATCCTGGAGCAGCGGACTTGGCGACCTGCTCGGCGACCCGCTCCTGCAGCCGCACCAGGGCGCTGAGCGCCTCGGGGGTGATGGTCCCGTCGGCCAGCATCGCCAGCTTGTGGCGCATGTTGGCCACCCGTTCGCGCAGATCCGCCGCGGACCTCGAGATCGCCGCCGCGGGGTTGTTCAGCTGGTGCGTCAGCCCGGCCGACAACCGGCCCAGCGCCAGCAGCTTCTCTCGGTTGTCGATGATCCGGCGGGTCCGGTCGGTGCCGACGGCGATGCCGTCGAGCAGATGCACCGCCATCGGGAACTGGTCCCGCATGAACTGGGCGAACACCGGCGCGTCCATCACGAAGAAGCGCGACGGCTTGGTCACGTGTACCGAGGCGTCGTAGCTCTTCTGCTTGCCGCCGGTGAACGCCCGCCACGCCCCGCAATACACGCCGCGCTGCGAGGTGCGGTTGGTCTCGATGTCCTGGCCGCCGGAGAGCTTGCTCATGGTGAGCTCCCCGTCGATCAAGACGTAGAAGCAGGTCGCCGGCTCGCCCTCGACGCAGATCGGACCGGGTTCGTAGTGCTGAATGTGGCCGTTGGCGCACAGCACCGCGAGCTGCTCGTCGGTGAGCGCCTCGAACAGGAACAGGCTGCGCAGCTCGTCGGGCTGACAGGGCACCTTGGTCGATTCGGAGCCGGTCATACCCCTCCTAGCTCTCGGCCAGGTAGCGGTGGACCAGCATGACGGCCATCGACCCCTCACCGACGGCGGCGGCGACCCGTTTGGCCGAGGTCGAGCGGACGTCGCCGGTGGCGAACACGCCGGGCACGCTGGTTTCCAGGTGATGCGGCGGGCGTTCCAACGTCCAGCCGCACACGTTGCGCAGGTCCGGTCCGGTCAGGATGAAACCGTGGTCGTCGCGGGCCAGCACCCCGTCGAGCCAGTCGGTGCGCGGGGCGGCGCCGATGAAGATGAACATCCGCGCGCAGGTGACGTCCTCGATCTCCCCGGTGCGGTTGTTCACCAGCCTCAGCTGCTCGAGGTGGCCGTCGCCGGTGGCGCGCTGCACCTCGGTGCAGGTCAGCACGTTGATCTTGGGGTTCGCCTCGATCTGCTGGATGAGGTAGTAGGACATCGACGCCTCCAGCGACGGGGCGCGCACCACGATGTTGACGGACTTGGCCGTCCGGGACAGGTACATCGCGGCCTGGCCGGCCGAATTCGCCCCGCCGATCACGTAGACCTCTTCGTCTTCGCACTCCGGGGCGACCGAGATGGCCGCGCCGTAGTACACGCCGCAGCCGGTCAGCTCGGTGCAGCCCTCCGCCTGCAGCTGGCGGTAGGACACCCCGGTGGCCAGGATGACGGCGTGCGCGTCGATCGAGCCGCCGTCGGCGAACCGCACGGTGCGCTTGGATCCGTTCACCTCGAGGGCGACGGCCTTACGCGCGGTGATCAGCTCGGCGCCGAATTTCTCCGCCTGCCGCCGCGCCCGGTCGGCCAGCTGCCCGCCCGAGACCCCGTCGGGGAAGCCCAAATAGTTCTCGATGCGCGAGCTCTGCCCGGCCTGGCCGCCGGTGGCGATGTGCTCGATGAGCACGGTGCGCAGCCCCTCGGAGGCGCCGTACACGGCGGCGGCCAGGCCGGCGGGCCCACCGCCGACCACGATCAGGTCGTAGAACTCCTGCGACGGCGTGGTGGTCAGGCCCAGCGTCTCGGCCAGCTGCGCATCGGTGGGCTCGACCAGGGTGTCGCCGCGCTGGGTGATGACCACCGGCAGTCGCCTGCCGTCCTCGCCGGCCGCGCTGAGCAGTCGCTCGCCGGCGGGCTCGTCGGCCATGAACCAGGTGTAGTAGAGGCCGTTGCGGGCCAGGAAGTCGCGGACCTGCCACGACCGCGCCGACCAGCGGTGGCCGATCACCTTGGTGTGCGGGATGGGGTGCTCGGGCGCGGCGCGCCAGGCGTCCAGCAGCCCGTCGATGACCGGGTAGAACTTCTCCTCCGGGGGATCCCACGGCTTGAGCAGGTAGTGGTCCAGGTCGACGACGTTGATCGCGTCGATGGCGGCGTGGGTGTCGGCGTAGGCGGTCAGCAGCACCCGGCGGGCCGCGGGATACAGGTCCATCGCCTGCTCGAGGAACTCGATGCCGCTCATCTGCGGCATCCGGTAGTCGGCGATGAGCAGCGCGACGGTCTCGCCGCGCAGTTTGAGCTCCTTTAGCGTGCCCAGGGCGTCGGGCCCGGATTCCGCGCGCACGATCCGGTGCTGCTCGCCGTAGTGGCGGCGCAGGTCGCGGGCGACCGCCCGGGACACCGAGGGATCGTCGTCGACGGTCAGCATGACGGGCTTGCGCGGTTGCGCTGCGGCCTCTGGCGGGCCCGAGGGGGCCGAGGGGTTAGTCATCGGCGTTAAGTATGCGCTCGTCAGCGGCCGTGCGGGAGGTCGAGCTGGCGGCCCGCGTTCCGCCGGCAGCGATTTTGGTGGAGGGCAATAACCAGGTATCGTGGAACAACGGTGCGGCATCCGCGCCGACTTTTTGTGTGCCAAGTCCCTAGGAATTTCCTGTCACCGGCTCACGTTCCAAGTCGGTGCACTGTCGCGTCGACTAGGCGCAGACGAGAACGAAACTATACGACGAGGATTCTTAACTAGTTATGGCCAAGAAGGACGGCGCCATCGAGGTGGAAGGCCGGGTGGTCGAGCCGCTGCCCAATGCGATGTTCCGCATTGAGCTGGAGAACGGCCACAAGGTGCTTGCCCACATCAGCGGCAAGATGCGGCAGCACTACATCCGCATCCTGCCGGAGGACCGGGTGGTGGTGGAGTTGTCTCCCTACGACCTGTCCCGCGGCCGCATCGTGTACCGGTACAAGTAACCGCGCCTGAGCTCCAACAACCTACGAATAGACAGAACAGGATCGAACTGCCGTGAAGGTGAACCCGAGCGTCAAGCCAATCTGTGACAAGTGCAGGGTGATCCGTCGGCATGGGCGGGTCATGGTGATCTGCTCCGATCCGCGCCACAAGCAGCGCCAGGGCTGACCTGCCCCAGCACCGTCCGGCGACGATGCAGTCCGTGAACGGACTGAGGAGGAGTCGGACGATCCAACCGAACACAACTGAATGCAGACCTCCCAGCACCACTGAGCTGCCTGGCGCGCCAAGCGCCAAAAAAGACGAATCAGCGTCGCTCATCCACGTCCGGTCGGAGGCCGGGCCCCGGTAACACCCAGGTGGGACCGGGAACGGGCTGGGAACAGACCTCCGCCTAGAAAAAAGAGGAAACGCCACCCATGGCTCGACTAGTAGGCGTCGACCTTCCGCGTGACAAGCGGATGGAGATCGCCCTGACCTACATTTTCGGCGTCGGCCGCACCCGGTCGAACGAGATCCTGGCAGCCACCGGCATCGACCGGAACCTGCGCACCCGGGACCTGACCGACGACCAGCTGACCCACCTGCGTGACTACATCGAAGCGAACCTGAAGGTCGAGGGTGACCTGCGCCGCGAGGTTCAGGCCGACATCCGGCGCAAGATCGAAATCGGCTGCTACCAGGGCCTGCGGCACCGCCGCGGCCTGCCGGTGCGCGGCCAGCGGACCAAGACCAACGCGCGCACCCGCAAGGGCCCCAAGCGCACCATCGCCGGCAAGAAGAAGGCCAGGTAACCCCCATGCCACCAGCCAAGAAGGCAGCCTCCGCTCCCAAGAAGGGGCAGAAGACCCGTCGCCGGGAAAAGAAGAACGTCCCGCACGGCGCCGCCCACATCAAGAGCACGTTCAACAACACGATCGTGACCATCACCGATCCGCAGGGCAACGTCATCGCCTGGGCGTCGTCGGGTCACGTCGGGTTCAAGGGCTCGCGGAAGTCGACGCCGTTCGCCGCGCAGCTGGCCGCCGAGAACGCGGCCCGCAAGGCGCAGGAGCACGGCGTGAAGAAGGTCGACGTGTTCGTGAAGGGCCCGGGCTCGGGCCGGGAGACGGCGATCCGGTCGCTGCAGGCCGCCGGTCTGGAGGTCGGCGCGATCTCCGACGTCACCCCCCAGCCGCACAACGGCGTTCGCCCCCCGAAGCGACGCAGGGTCTAGGAGGAAAAGAACCCAATGGCTCGTTACACCGGACCCGTCACCCGCAAGTCGCGCCGGTTGCGCACCGACCTCGTCGGCGGCGACCAGGCGTTCGAGAAGCGCCCCTACCCGCCCGGCCAGCACGGCCGCGCGCGGATCAAGGAAAGCGAATACCTGCTGCAGCTGCAGGAGAAGCAGAAGGCCCGCTTCACCTACGGCGTGATGGAAAAGCAGTTCCGTCGCTACTACGAAGAGGCCGTGCGCCAGCCCGGCAAGACCGGCGAAGAGCTGCTGCGCATCCTGGAAAGCCGGCTGGACAATGTCGTGTACCGCGCCGGCCTGGCTCGCACCCGCCGGATGGCGCGTCAGCTGGTCAGCCACGGACACTTCAGCGTCAATGGTGTGCACGTCAACGTCCCGAGCTACCGGGTGTCGCAGTACGACATCATCGACGTGCGGGACGGCTCGCTGAACAACGTGCCGTTCCAGATCGCGCGGGAGACCGCGGGCGACCGCCCGATCCCGAGCTGGTTGCAGGTGGTGGGGGAGCGTCAGCGCATCCTCGTCCACCAGCTGCCCGAGCGGGCGCAGATCGACGTGCCGCTCGCCGAGCAGCTCATCGTCGAGTTCTACTCGAAGTAAAGACCCCCTGCGCTGAACCGGCGCAGGTCTGCGACGATCGCAAGCGCGGCGAAGCCGGGCGCAGCGGGTCGGAGCGGGCAACACAGCGGCATCAAATAGCGGGTGCCGAGAAGGAGAAGAAGAAACACCATGCTGATCTCTCAGCGACCCACATTGTCGGAGGAAGTCCTCACCGACAGCCGCTCCCAGTTCGTCATCGAGCCGCTGGAGCCGGGATTCGGTTACACCCTGGGCAATTCGTTGCGCCGCACGCTGCTGTCCTCGATTCCGGGTGCGGCCGTCACCAGCATCCGCATCGACGGCGTGCTGCACGAGTTCACCACCGTGCCGGGCGTCAAGGAAGACGTCACCGCGATCATCTTGAACCTCAAGAGCCTGGTGGTGTCCTCCGAGGAGGACGAGCCGGTCACCATGTACCTGCGCAAGCAGGGCCCTGGTGAGGTCACCGCGGGCGACATCGTGCCGCCCGCCGGTGTCACGGTGCACAACCCCGACCTGCACATCGCGACGCTGAACGACAAGGGCAAGCTCGAGGTCGAGCTCGTCGTCGAGCGCGGCCGCGGCTACGTGCCCGCCGTGCAGAACCGCGCCTCCGGTGCCGAAATCGGCCGCATCCCGGTCGATTCCATCTATTCGCCGGTGCTCAAGGTCACCTACAAGGTGGACGCCACCCGTGTCGAGCAGCGCACCGACTTCGACAAGCTGATCCTGGACGTCGAGACCAAGAGCTCGATCAACCCCCGCGACGCGCTGGCGTCGGCGGGCAAGACCCTGGTCGAATTGTTCGGTCTGGCACGCGAACTCAACGTCGAGGCCGAGGGCATCGAGATCGGGCCGTCGCCGGCCGAGGCCGACCACATCGCGTCGTTCGCGCTGCCGATCGACGACCTGGACCTGACGGTGCGCTCCTACAACTGCCTCAAGCGCGAGGGCGTGCACACCGTCGGCGAGCTGGTCAGCCGCACCGAGTCCGACCTGCTCGACATCCGCAACTTCGGTCAGAAGTCCATCGACGAGGTGAAGGTCAAGCTGCACCAGCTGGGCCTGTCGCTCAAGGACAGCCCGCCGAGCTTCGACCCCTCGCAGGTCGCGGGTTACGACGTCGCCACCGGCACCTGGTCTTCCGAGGCGTCCTACGACGACCAGGACTACGCCGAAACCGAACAGCTGTAACGGCCGTCCGGTGACGATGCGGCCGTGCAGCGGCCGCTGAGGAACCGGACACAACTGACGAAAGTCCGTCCCGGCCCTACCTGATACGGGGGCCGGCCACTTCAAGGAGATAGTCGCAATGCCCAAGCCCACCAAGGGACCTCGCCTCGGCGGGTCGTCTTCGCACCAGAAGGCGCTGCTCGCCAACCTGGCCACCTCCCTGTTCGAGCACGGCCGGATCAAGACGACCGAGCCCAAGGCGCGGGCGTTGCGGCCGTACGCGGAGAAGCTGATCACGCACGCGAAAAAGGGTGCGCTGCACAACCGTCGCGAGGTGCTGAAGAAGATCCGCGACAAGGACGTGGTGCACGCGCTGTTCGCGGAGATCGGCCCGTTTTACGCCGACCGCAACGGCGGCTACACCCGCATCATCAAGGTCGAGCCGCGCAAGGGCGACAACGCCCCCATGGCCGTGATCGAGCTGGTGCGGGAGAAGACGGTCACCTCCGAGGCCGACCGGGCGCGACGGGTGAAGGCTTCCAAGAAGTCCGACGCCCCGGTCGCCGCGGCGGCGGCGCCTCAGGCGGCCGTCGAGCCCTCCGAAGCCGTCGGCCCCACGGCCGAGGAGGCCACGGCCGAGGAGACCACGGAGGCACCCGAGGTTTCGCAGGCCACGGAGGCGGAGGCCGCCGCCGAAGAAAAGCACGACGAGGCCATCGAGGCGCGGGCCGAGGCCGAGAAGGCCGAAGAGGCTGACGAGGCTGACGAGAGTTAGCGAGGACGTCCGTCTGCGGCTCGATATCGCCTACGACGGAACCGGTTTCGCGGGCTGGGCCACTCAGGCCGGCCAGCGGACCGTGGCCGGGATTCTCGACGAGGCGCTGACGACGGTCTTCCGCACGCCGGTGCGCCTGCGCGCGGCGGGCCGCACCGACGCCGGCGTGCACGCGACCGGGCAGGTGGCCCACGTCGACGTGCCGGCCGACGCGCTGCCCAACGCCTATCCGCGCGCAGAGCTTATCGGCGAGCCGGAGTTCTTGCCGCTGCTGCGCCGGCTGGGTCGATTCCTGCCCACCGACGTCCGGGTCGTCGACATCACCCGCGCGCCGGCGGGTTTCGACGCCCGGTTCTCGGCGCTGCGTCGTCACTACGAGTACCGACTCTCGACGGCGCCCTGGGGGGTGCAGCCGCTGCAGGCCCGCTACGTCACCGCGTGGCCTCGCCCCCTGGACGTCGAGGCCATGGCGACGGCGTCGCGAGACCTGTTGGGACTGCACGATTTCGCCGCGTTCTGCCGTCATCGCGAGAACGCCACCACCATCCGCGATCTGCAGCGCCTGGAGTGGACCCGCGACGGCGACCAGATCACCGCGCAGGTCTGCGCCGACGCGTTCTGCTGGTCGATGGTGCGCTCACTGGTCGGGGCGCTGCTGGCCGTCGGCGAACACCGCCGCCCGGTGTCCTATTGCCGCGAATTGCTCAGCGCCACCGAGCGATCCAGCGACTTCGCCGCCGCGCCGGCGCACGGGCTTTCGCTGGTCGCCGTGGACTACCCGCCAGACGACCAGCTGGCCGCGCGCAACCTCATCACCCGCGACATCCGCTCGCGCTAGACCCGGGACGCCACGAAAGTCGCAGCCTTGGTGGTCAATCCGGGCACGTAGCCCAGGTGCGAGCTCCACTGCATGCCCGACGAGCAGATCGGGTCGCCCGGGTTGCACAGGTCGATGGTCTTGCCCTCGAAGTTGGGGGACAGGGCGCTCATCAGTTGACCCGCCCGGCCGGACGGGTTGCCGAACAGCGCGACCGCCGCGACGTGATCGGCGGCCGCGGGCGGCAGCGGCTGGCGGTAGCCGAGGCCGGACACCGGTGCGGCCGTGACGATATCGACGACGGCGGCGCCCTGCGAATACCCGCCCAGCACCAGTTTGGTGCCGGGGCAGTTGGCGGCCATCTGCTGGATGTGGGCGCTGGCGTCATTGGCGCCGTTGGCGGCTGCCAGAAAGTCCTTGCTTGCCGGGTAGTTCACCCCATATGCGCCAACGCTTTTGCGAGTCTGCTCGCGCAACGAGCTGACGAAGGCGCCGCCCACCTTGCCGACACCTGGCGGCTCGTCGGTGCCTCGGGCAAACACCACTTCAACGCCGGGGCACGATGCCGACGCATGCGGAACCAATTGGGGGGCAATCAATAACGCGCCCGTCGCGCCAATTCCGATGCCCAGCCCTAACGGGATAAGCCTCACACAGCGATGTTAAGGGGGCGTTGATAACCCGACGGTAACGATTTAGACGAGAGGTGCTTGCGGTGCGGCCGTGGTCGGGACGACCGGGCCGGTTGCGGGCCCCGGACCCCCGTCGTGAATCGACGGGCCCGAACCGGGGGTCTGCCCGTTAACCGGCGACTGCTGGCCGTAGCCGGGTTGCTGCGGGCCGTAGCCGGGGCCCAGGGGCGGACCGAAGGCGGGTGACTGCTGGCCCAGGCCGGCGGCCGCCAGTTTCTGCGCGACGAACGCCGCAGCCTGGGTGGTGTAGACGGGGACGTAGCCCTCGGTGTGCCCGCTCCACTCGTTGCCCTCGCCCGCGTGACAGATCGGGTCGTTGGGGTTGCAATAGTCGGCGGCCTTGGAGCCCAGCATCGCGCTCTTGGTGGGTAGCGACCCTCCGGCGCGGTCGGCCACGTCACCGAAGGTCACGACGGCGGCGATGTCGTTGGCGTATTGCGCGGGCAGGGTGTTGCCCCAGCTGATGCCGCCGATGGGGACCCCGGCCACGATGTCCATCACGGAGGCGCCCTGGGAGTAGCCGCCCAGCACGATCTTGGTGTTGGGGCACTTCTCCACGCTCTTCTTGACCCGGTCGATGGTGTCGTTGGCGCCGTCGCCGCCGTGCAGCTGCAGCTTGCTGGCGGCGTAGTTCACCCCGTAGGGCAGGATGTTTAGGCCGCCCGTCTGCTGGCGCAGCGAGTCGACCAGCGCGTCGCCGACCCGGCCCAGGCCGGGGGGCTCGTTGGTGCCGCGGGCGAAGATGACCTCGACGTCCGGGCAGTCGTCGGCGGAGGCCGTGGGCGCCGCGGCGGGGGTTGCGAGCAGGCCAGCGGCGATAACCAGGGCAGACGCACCCAGACCGAGCAAGCGGCCTGCTGACCGCGCGGTGCCCGCCCGAAGGGTACGTGTGCGGTGAGTTTTCACCGGGCGATTTTACCCAATTTCTGGTCAACCGAAACGCCCGCGACCTGTGGATAACCGCTCTGACGGTGCGAAACGGCGCCGTAGCGTGGGCGTCGACGGATTCATCGGATGGGGAGATCTCGTGCCGCCTCGGCTGGCCACGTGGGTGCAGGTCAGCGCTCACCGATATTTGCTGCGGCGCGTCGAAGGCGCGCTGTTGGGCGAGGGGGTGGGGGCGGCCTGGCCCGGCTCGCGTGGGCGCCGGGCATCGCTGCTGTGCGGATGTGTAGTCACCGCTGTCGCCTTGGCCGGCTGCGCGCTGCTGGCGGTGCTGCGACCGCACGTGGCGCTCGACCGCGCGCGCATCGTGATGAGCCGTGAATCCGGTGCCCTCTTCGTCCGGGTGGGCGACGTCTGGCATCCGGTGCTCAACCTGGCTTCGGCCCGGCTCATCGCGGCGACGGCCGCCAACCCCCAGCCGGTCACCGATTCCGATTTGAGCGCCACCAAACGCGGTCCGCTGCTGGGCATTCCGGGGGCGCCGGAGTCTCTGGGCAGGCCGCTGTCCCCGGACGATACGGATTGGGCGATATGCGCTAGCACCGACGCCAGCACCGCCACGGCCGTCATCATCGGCCCACGCTCCGAGGCGCCACCGGCGCACCGGGTGACCGGCGGGGAAGCGATCCTGGTGGCGACGGCCGCGGGTTCGCCGGCCTATTTGCTCTACGACGGCCACCGCGCGCTGGTGAACCTCGACGACGCTGCTGTCGTGCGCGCGCTGCGCCTCGAGCGCCGGGCGCCGGTGACCGTCTCGCCAGCGTTGCTGAACGCCGTGCCGGAGGTGCCGCCGATCGCACCGCCGCGGATCCGCGGCAGCGGCACCAGGGCGCCGGGACTGCCCGGGCTTCCGGTCGGCAGTGTGCTTCGCATCACACGCGCCGACGGCGACGAGTATTACGCGGTGCTGGTCGCCGGGGTGCAACGCATCGGCCAGGTTGCCGCCGACCTGCTGCGCTTCAGCAACCCGCAGGGCACGACCAACGCCGTCACCGTCGCCCCCGACGCCATCCGGTCCGCTCCCGTCGTCACCGAGCTGCCGGTCGCCCTCTTTCCCGACCGGCCGCCGACGTTCTCAGATCCCGCCGGCACGTTGTGCGCCAGCTGGGAGGGAAAGAGAACCGGCGTCGCCTTAATGGCGGAGGCCGGGCTGCCCATCCCGGCCGGCCGGACGCCGGTGGCCTTGGCGCAAGCCGACGGTGACGGCCCCGCGCTGGACGCCGCGTACGTTCCGGCCGGGCGAAGCGCCTACGTGCGGGCGGGCGACGGCGCCGGCACCCGCTACCTGATCACCGACACCGGCGTCCGGTTCGCCGTTCACGACGACGACGCCGCGCGCGACCTCGGTCTCACCGACGCGGCGCCGGCGCCGTGGCCGCTGCTCACGCTGTTGCCGGCCGGCCCGGAGCTGAGCCGGCGGAACGCCTCAATCGCCCGCGATGCGGTCGCGGGCTCGCCGTAGGCGGCCTCGGGCGGCCCCGGCGGCCACCGCGATCGTCAGCACAACCAGGCAGATCGCGGCCCCACGCAGGGCAGTGTCCCGGGCGCGGGAATCGCGCGGCCCGACCGGCGCCGGCGCTGCGATCGGCGCGGGCGCCGGCGATGGGGCGGGCCTGTCGGCCGGTGCGCCGGTGCCGGCGCTGACCGCGGCGAGCGGGTCGATGGTGCCGTTGCCGACGAGGGGATCCCACCCCGCGGGTGGATGACGCGCCGTCGCCTTGATGCGCTGCATCACCTGGCGGGCGGTCAGCGCCGGGAAGCGAGCGCGGATCAGCGCGGCCAGCCCGCTGACCATCGGGGCGGCATAGCTAGTGCCGGACACCGGGTCCGGCGCGAGTGACGTCACCGCCTCACCCGGCGCGGCGACATCCACCCAGGGACCGGCCAGGGTGAACGGCGAGGGCGTCCCGTCGGCTTTGACCGACCCGACGGTCAGCACGTAGTCGTCGTACCAGGCGGGACTGACGGTCACCGTGAGGGTCTGCCAGGTGGCATCGCCACGTTGGGGCGGGCACTGTCCGGCGCCGCCGGTGTTGCCCGCCGCGGCCACGACGACGGCATTCTTGACGTCGACGGCGTAAGCCAGTGCGGCACCCAACGCACGGTCATCGGGCGCCTGGGCCGCCGGTGTGCACGCCACCGAGGAAATGTTGATCACCGAGGCCCCCAGGTCGGCGGCCGTCCGGACGGCCTTCGCCATGGTGTCGACATCGCCGACCCCGATCCGGGATCGGTCGCCGGTCGGGGTGAATTTGGCACTGGACTGGCGAATGCTGATCAAGGTGGCCTCCGGTGCCACCCCGCTGAAACCGTCGGACTTGGACTCCGTTGTGGCCGCGAGGATTCCGGCCACCAGAGTGCCGTGCGCATCGCAATCCTGCGTGCCGTCGCCGGTGGATACGTAGTCACCCCCGGGCACCACATCGGGCAGTCGCCGATGTCGCGAGATGCCGGTGTCGATGACCGCGACCCGCTGTCCGGTGCCGCGGCTGAGTTGCCACACCGCCGACAGGTCGCCGAGATTCGCCGGTCGGTTGCGGCCCGGTCCCGAGTCGGCAGTCAGCGTGGCGCAGACCTCGCGTTGTGTGGTCGGCCACGGGGGCGCCGGCCGCGCCGGTATGGGCAACCACCTGTCGTCGACGTCCGGGGGCGAAACAGCCTGCGCCGTCGGGCTTCCGAGCGCGGCCGCCAGCGTCAGCGCCGACACCGTCAGCAGGCGACCGGCGCGCGGGCTCATCATCGGAGGCTCACACCGCGGACCGCGCCGTAGAGTCCACATATCCAGCAGGTCAGGGGAACCATCGCGGCCAGCGCCAGCCATTCCAGTTGTCCGACACCGCGGCGCACGACGGCCGAGGCGGGCCGCGCCGGGGCGACGAACCCGAAATACATGGCCACGACGACCGACACCGTGGTTGCGGCCGCGACCCAGGGTACGTGCACCGCCGCGCGCGCGGCGGTCACGCCGAATGTCGTTGCGGCGATGACGATTCCGCTGATCGCGAACACCAGCGTTCGTCTGATGTCGGCGGACGGGGAGCGCAGCAGCAACAGCGCGGCGGTGAGGGTGCCGAACGCGGTGCACGACAGGCGCGGCGCTCCGGCGAGCACGGTGGCGATCGCTCCCAGGGCGGCCGATACCGACAATCCCGCCAGCAGACCCGTCAACCAGCTGTCGGCGCGCACCGCTTGGCGGCACACGGCCGCGTCGCCCGGGTCGGTCTTGGGCACCCCGGATGTTCCCAGCCGGGGCGCCAACCCCGCCAGCGTGATCGATGCGCGCGGCGCCACTGAGAGCAGGCCCAGCGACACCACCCCCGCCGCCGAGGCGATGGCGCACAATGGCGCCCCGCCGATCATACCCGCCAACGCCGCCAGCGCGATCACCACCGTGCAGCACGAGACGGCCGTTAAAGTGACTGAGCTGCAGCTTGTTACGCGCATCGCCACCACCGAGGTGACCCCGGCCGCCGCTGCGGCCAGCAAGACGTGGGGAACGCCGGGCGCACCCGGCACCGCCACGAATCCGGCGAGCCCGGCGAACGCCGTCGCGATCGCACTCAGCGCAAGCCCGGCGGTCCGGTCCCCATGGCCGCGGTGCGCGATGGTCGCCAGCCCAAGGGTGAGGACAGCGGACGAGAGCAATACGGCGGTCGTGGCAGCATCACGGCGCCCATTGCCGCCCAACGCATTACGCAGGATCACCAGCCCTCCGGCCGCACCCAACAGCATCGCCGCCGCCGCGCCGATCAGGCGGACCGCGTGCCGGTGCAAGGATTCGTGGTGCGGCTCGGTGGCCGGGTCGAGTGCGGCCGCGACGGCGTCCGCCACATCGAAGTAACGGGGGCCGGGCAACGGTGTGGTGCTTCTGCTCAGCAGCAGGGTCGCACCGTCAGCGATGCCGTGCTGGGCCAGCGTCATCGACGGATCCAAGCCGGCCGCGGCCGGCGGCGACAGGCGGTAGCGCACGGCGTCGCCGTCGGGGCAGTCGACACCGAGGAGGTCGACGATCGACGGAAGCAACACGGCGACAGGGATTTCGGCGGGCAGGGCGACATCGACGGCTGCGGTCTGCCAATGCACGCAGACGCGTCGCAGCCCGGTATCGATTGCAGGCAACGGCGAACCCTTCGGTCGGACTGAGGCACAACATAACCGGGTTCGAGCGTTGCGGTGTCCGGCTGTCCACAGGTGACTTGTCGCCGATGTCGGTGCTACTTACCGTCATCGCACCGGGAAGGGGATGAGGTGACCCAGAGTTTGCCGGCGGTGTCGGGGATGCCGGCCGCGGAGATCGTTGTTGACGCACCGCCGGGCCTCCCGCCCGCGGCAGCATCGGGCTTGTTGCCGCGGCTACTTCCCGTGGTGCTGTCCCTGGTGTGCATGGGCCTGATGGCCGCCGTGCTCAGTGCCGGGAACGGTCCGGCCCGCACTCCCATGTTTCTGGCATTTCCCGCCATGATGCTGGTCTCGGCCGTGCTGACCGCGCTGACCGGTGGCACCCGCCGTCGCGGCGGTGGCATCGACGCCGACCGCGACCAATACCTCGACTACCTGAGCGGGCTGAGCCGGTCCGTGTCCGAAATCGCCGCGGCACAGCATTACTCGTCGATCCGGGACCATCCCGATCCCGACACGCTGTGGACCTTGATCGGCGGTCCGCGGATGTGGGAGCGGCGACCGGACGGTGCCGAATACGGCCTCGTGCGCATGGGCGTTGGCCCCCAGCCACTGGCTCGCCGATTGGTCGCGCCGTCGCTTCCTCCGCCGCAGCATCGCGATCCGGTCACCGCGCTGGCGCTACGGCGCTTCCTGGAGGCGCACGCGACGATCCGCGCGCCGGTCGTGATCGACCTTCGGGGCGGGGCAGTGGTGCGGGTCGACGGCGACCCGGCCGAGGCGCGCGGGTTACTGCGGGCGATTGTCTGCCAGCTCGCGGTGCTGCACGCACCCGATCAAGTCCTCATCGCCGCCGCCATCGACGATGAGAACCGCGAGCGCTGGGACTGGTTGAAATGGCTGCCGCACAACCAACATCCGACCGATGCCGACGCGGTGGGCCCGGCGCGGATGGTCTATTCGGGTGGTGCGCAGGCACGGCGCGCGCTCGCCGCGGTGCAAGGAGCCCACGTGGTGGTGGTCACCGATCTGGCCGACGGCACCGGCCCCATCGTCGGCGCGACCATCCTCGGCGTGGGCAACGCCCGCGAGGGCGCACCGCTGAGCATCCCGGCGCCGGACCCACCGGCGCCGGGATGGTGCCCCGACCAGATGTCGCCCATCGACGCGCTGGTTTGCGCCCGCCGGCTGGCCGGGTACCATCCGCACGCGGACAGCTCGAGGGGTGCGGGCCCCAATTGGCCGGAGCTGACGGGGCTTTCCGATCCCGACCGTTTCGACCCGGCCACGCTGTGGCGCGGTCAACGCCACCGCGACCGCCTTCGCGTACCGATCGGAATCACCGCGCAGGGTGCGCCCATCGAGCTGGACGTCAAGGAGTCGGCCGAAGGAGGGATGGGCCCACATGGGCTGTGCATCGGCGCCACCGGGTCGGGCAAGTCGGAGCTGCTGCGGACCATCGCGCTGGGCATGATGGCCCACAATTCGCCGGAGGCGCTGAACCTGCTGCTCGTCGACTTCAAGGGCGGCGCAACGTTTCTCGACTATGCGAGCGCCCCGCATGTGGCGGCGGTGATCACCAACCTGGCCGACGACGCGCCGCTGGTGGCCCGGATGCGCGAGGCCCTGGCCGGCGAGATGAACCGCCGCCAGCAAGTGCTGCGGACGGCGGGCTGCGTCAGCGTCACCGCATACGAGCGCGTGCGGGCGGCCGGTGCGGCGTTGCCCCCGCTGCCCACGCTGTTCGTCATCGTCGACGAGTTCTCCGAATTGCTCAGCCAGCAACCCGATTTCGCTGACACGTTCGTCGCCATCGGCCGTCTGGGCCGGTCGCTGGGCGTGCACCTGCTGCTGGCCAGCCAGCGCCTCGATGAGGGCCGGCTACGTGG
Organism: Mycobacterium sp. 1165196.3; assembly: GCF_001673415.1. Lineage (NCBI taxonomy): Bacteria > Bacillati > Actinomycetota > Actinomycetes > Mycobacteriales > Mycobacteriaceae > Mycobacterium > Mycobacterium sp. 1165196.3. The sequence continues at coordinate 40,140 of NZ_LZLU01000119.1, forward strand.
GCTGGACGCCCACCTCTCGTATCGACTCTGCCTGAAGACGCTGTCGGCCGCCGAATCCCAAACCCTGCTGGGCAACCTCGACGCCTACCGATTGCCAAGCGCCCCCGGTTGCGGCTTCCTGCGAGTGAGCGGCGGCGAACCGATTCGCTTCCAGGCCGCCTCCGTTTCGGCGCCGCTGCCCACGTACACGCCGGCTCGGGTCCCCGTCGCGACGGCCGGTGGCGTGCGGGTGTTCAGCACCGGCGCCACCGGTGCCGTCGCCCGGGCCGTCACGGCGAGGGGGAAGCCCGAAAGGAACATCTCGCACGCCGTCCTGGACCGGTTGTCCGGCCAAGGCCCGCCCGCGCACCGGGTTTGGCTGCCCCCACTCGGGCCGGCACCGGCGCTGCAGACCCTACTGGCCGACGCCGACCGCATGCCGGGACGCCTGACGGTGCCCATCGGCAGCGTCGACCGCCCCTTCGATCAGTGCCGGACACCGCTGATCGTCGATTTGTTCGGGGCCGCAGGCCACGTGGCCGTGGTCGGCGCGCCCCAAGCGGGAAAGTCGACGGCGCTGCGCACGCTCATCACCGCCCTGGCCGCCACGCACGATCCCGGGCAGGTGCAGTTCTACTGCCTGGATTTCGGTGGCGGGGCCCTGTCGACGGTGCACGCGCTGCCCCATGTCGGCGCGGTCGCCGGACGCGCGGATCCCCGGCTGGCCGGCCGGATAGTCGCCGAATGCGAGTCGGTCATTCGTCGCCGCGAAGCGCTGTTTCGGGAGCAGAGCATCGCCTCGATCGCCCAATACCGCCAGGGGCGCATGAGCGACGATCGGTTCGGCGACGTGTTCCTCGTCATCGACGGCTGGGCGAGCGTGCGCCAAGAATTCGAATCACTGGCGGAGCCGATCATCGCGCTGGCGGCCCACGGGCTTTCGTTCGGCGTGCACCTGGTGTTGTCGGCAACGCGGTGGGCCGAGGTCCGGCCTTCGCTGCGGGACCAGATCGGCAGCCGCATCGAGTTACGGCTGGGCGACCCCGCCGATTCCGAAATCGACCGCCGGGCCGCGCAGCATGTGCCGCGCGACAGACCGGGCCGAGGTCTTTCCCCCGAGGGCCTGCAGATGGTGATCGCCGCGCCCATCGCCGAGGTCCCCGCCGGTGCGTCGGTCGCCCCGCCGATACCACTACTGCCCCTGCGGGTGGATCGCGAGGATATCGTTCGCGGATCGAAACCGGATCCGGGCGCGCCGATGGTGCTGGGTCTGCGGGAGCGGGAATTAGATTTGGTGGCAATCGATTTCGCACGAGTGCCGCATCTGCTCGTGCTGGGCGACAACGAGTGCGGCAAGACCGCCACGCTGCGGACATTGTGCCGAGAGATCGTGCGGACGAGGACGCCCACGCAGGCCCGGCTGTTGCTCGTCGACTTTCGCCGCACCCTGCTCGGTGTCGTCGAATCGGACCATCTCGACGGCTACGCGATGTCACCCGCCGCCCTGGCCGTATCGCTGCAAAACCTGCTCGAGTCGCTGCGGACGCGGATGCCGCCGCCCGACGCCAGCCAGGCCCAATTGCGCAGCGGCACCTGGTGGTCCGGACCGCAGCTCTACGTCATCGTCGATGACTACGACCTGGTCGCCACCCCGGCGGGCAACCTCCTGGGGCCGATCGTCGAATTCTTGCCGTACGCGGCGGATCTGGGATTGCATTTGGTCATTGCCCGGCGCAGCGGCGGCCTCGAGCGCGCGATGTTCGAGCCACTGCTGGCGAGCCTGCGCGACCTCGGTTGCACGACGCTGACGATGAGCGGATGCCCGGGCGACGGCGGGTCGTTCGGTTCCACTCAGTCGCTGAGATTGCCGCCGGGCCGCGGCGTGCTGACCACTCGCGGCGGTGGCGAAGAACTCGTCCAGGTCGCCTGGAGCCCGCCATGAACGAGCATCCCGCGATCGTCGAAGCCGGCCCGGGCACCATCCGCCGATTATGTTGCGCCACAGGCACTGTCGTTGATGCCGAGTCGCTCGACACCGTGCGGGCCGCGCTGGATGCGATAGACGACCGGGTGGCGCTGGTGGGGGAGCGCCCGGTGGCCGTTGACGCGCTGTGGGAAACCGCGCTGCGATCGGCAATCCGCGGGCACTGCGAGGCGCTGGTGGTCGTGCATCCGTCGTGGTGGTCGGCCGCGCGGCTGGGGGTGGTGCGCGCGGCCGGTGCCGCCGTGGCGGGCGAGGTCCGGACGCGTACGCGGTCGTCGCTGCTGATGCAGGCGTCCGGCGCCGCGCCGGACGCGACCGTGGTGGTCGAAATCGCCGAGCGACTGGTGGCGATCACCACCAGTGAGGTCACCGCCGTACCGCGCAATGCCGAACCGCAGTCCGTCGCCCACGACGTCGCGGACATCGTCGCCGGGATGGCCCCCGCGGCCGTGCTGATCGACACGCCGAGCACCGTCACCGGTGCGTCGGCGCTGGCGACGTTGATCGCCGACGCGGTGCGCGGAACCGGACCGGAAAGCCCGAACACTCACCAGATCAACGACATCCGGCTGGTCCGGCTCGCACGGCCCGCCCGCCCCGCGCGGGCTGCCGGCCCATCCGCCGGCGCCGTCCGATGGCGCGGTCGCACGCTGAGCGCGCTCGGGGCGGCCCTGATCGTCGTCGCCGCGGCGGCGCCGACGGCGCTGACCAGGGGCCGGCCCGGCGCCGCGGCGCCCAAACCGGTGGCAACCGCGCCCACAACCTTTCTGGTGGAAGGCCGGGTGGCGCTGTCGGTCCCGACGACCTGGTCGACGCAACGGGTGCTCAGCGGGCCGGGCTCGGCGCGCGTACAGGTCACGTCCCCGACGGATCCCGACGTCGCCTTGCACATCACCCAGTCCCCGGTAGCGGGCGAGACACTGAACGGCACCGCGGACCGGTTGAAGCGCGCGATCGACGCCGAGCCCCCCGGCGTATTCGTCGACTTCGACCCGTCCGCAACCAGCGCCGGCCGACCGGCGGTGACGTACCGCGAGGTGCGCGCCGGCCATCAGGTGCGCTGGACCGTGCTGCTGGACGGCCCGGTCCGGATCAGCATCGGCTGCCAGAGCCGGCCCGGCGACGAAAACACCGTGCGCGATGCCTGCGAACAGGCGGTGCGATCGGCCCACGCGATCGGCTGAAAACTCGGTGGAACCAAAGGGCCACGGCGCAGGTCGAAATTGGTATGTCCGGAAATGCACTGAGCGCCGACTTCGACCTGATGCGGTCGGTCGCGGGTACCACCGACGTCCGCAACGAGGAAATCCGGGCGATGCTGCAGGCATTCGTCGGCCGCATGAACGGCGTGCCGCACTCGGCGTGGGGCGGGCTGGCGGCCGCGCGCTTCAAGGACGTGATGGACCGCTGGAACGCCGAGTCGCTGAGGCTCTACCACGCGCTGAGCACGATCGCCGGCACCATTCGGCACAACGCCGCCACCCTGCAGGAGGCCGGCCATAACCACGCACACCACATCGCCGCCGCCGGCGGAAACCTGTGAGGAGAGAGGATCCCCGTGGACCCGGTGCTTTCCTATAACTTCGGCGAAATCGAACACTCGGTGCGCCAGGACATCCACGCCACGTCTGCCCGGTTCAACGCCGCGCTCGACGAGCTGAGCTCGCAGATCGCACCGCTGCGGCAACTCTGGACCAGCGAAGCGGCCACCGCCTACCAGGCCGAACAGCTGAAATGGCATCAGTCGGCGACGGCGCTCAACGAGATATTGGCCGAGCTGGGAAACGCGGTACGCGACGGCGCCGAAGAGGTGGCCAACGCCGACCGCCGGGCCGCCGGCAGCTGGGCGCGGTAGCGGCCGAAGGGACACCGCGCGGTTCGAGCCGCGCCGTGAGACTGTGTGGTCCTGACGGGGGAGAGCCGTCGGGACCACACAGTCATTTTGACCTGCGGGGACGCCGGTCGGTAAGCTGCTCCGTTGGCGTGCGGTACGCCGGGGCCTCGGGTCAATGTCGGTCGCCGAGACCAAGCCCTTACCGCGAACGCCTGACCGGCCCCCGGCTCATACCGGGATCCACCTCGAGAAAAGAAGGTAAGCGCTGTGCCTACGTACACGCCAAAGGCGGGTGACACCACGAGGTCGTGGCACGTCATCGACGCCACGGACGTGGTGCTTGGCCGCCTTGCCGTCGCGGCAGCCACCCTGCTGCGCGGCAAGCACAAGCCGACGTTCACCCCCAATGTCGACGGCGGTGACTACGTCATCGTCATCAACGCCGACAAGGTCGCGTTCAGCGGCCAGAAGCTGGACAAGAAGCTGGCTTACCGCCACTCGGGGTATCCCGGCGGTCTGAGCAGCCGGACGATCCGCGAGCTGATGGACAAGCACCCCGACCGGGTCGTGGAGGACGCGATCGTCGGCATGCTGCCCAAGAACAAGCTGGCCCGCCAGATCGCGCGCAAGCTGCACGTCTACGCCGGCCCGACGCACCCCCACGCCGCACAACAGCCCGTCCCGTACGAGATCAAGCAGGTGGCCCAGTGACCGAAACGACCGAGGCCTTGGAAAACCCCGAAGACCCCGAAAACCCGGAGAACCCGGACACCCCAGAAGTCGCAGAAGAAACAGTGGTCGCCGAGGTGACCGAGGCCCCGGTGGAGGCCTCCGAGACCGCCGAAGTCGCCGCGCCCGCCGAGTCCTTCGTCTTCGACCGGCCCATCCAGACCGTCGGCCGCCGCAAGGAGGCCGTGGTGCGGGTGCGCCTGGTGCCCGGCACCGGCAAGTTCAACCTGAACGGCCGCACCCTGGAGGGCTACTTCCCCAACAAGGTGCACCAGCAGCTCATCAAGGCCCCGCTGGTCACCGTCGACCGGGTGGACAGCTTCGACATCTACGCGCTGCTGCACGGCGGCGGCCCGTCGGGGCAGGCCGGCGCGCTGCGGCTGGGCATCGCGCGGGCGCTGATCCTGGCGCAGCCCGAGGACCGGCCGCCGCTGAAGAAGGCCGGCTTCCTCACCCGTGACCCGCGTGCCACCGAGCGCAAGAAGTACGGCCTGAAGAAGGCCCGCAAGGCGCCTCAGTACAGCAAGCGCTGATCGAGCGATCGCTATCCGGCCACAACTTGGCATCGCGGTGCACAAGTTGTGGCCGGTTGCGGCGTGTCTGCGCCCCGGCATGGCCGGTTTCATTCACAAAGGAACGGGCACGTTAGGTGCTAGCCCGACAACTGTGAGAGGTTTGTTCGCATGGGTCGACTATTCGGCACCGACGGTGTCCGTGGGGTCGCCAATCGCGAGTTGACCGCCGAGCTGGCGCTGGCGCTGGGTTCGGCGGCGGCGCGGCACCTGGCGAGCGCGCCGGCACCAGGGCGGCGGGTCGCGGTGATCGGCCGCGATCCGCGGGCCAGCGGCGAAATGCTGGAGGCCGCGGTGATCGCGGGGTTGACCAGTCAGGGCGTCGACGCGCTGCGAGTCGGGGTGCTGCCCACCCCCGCGGTCGCCTACCTGACCGGCGCTTACGACGCCGACTTCGGGGTGATGATCTCCGCGTCGCACAACCCGATGCCCGACAACGGCATCAAGATCTTCGGCCCCGGCGGCCACAAGCTCGACGACGGCACCGAGAATGACATTGAAGCGTTGCTGGCTGATGTCCCTGTCGATCCCGGGCTGCGCCCGGTTGGCGCCGGGATCGGGCGGGTGATCGACGCCGAGGACGCGGCCGACCGCTACCTGCGCCACCTGAGCAAGGCCAGCACCCTGCGCCTGGACGGCTTGACCGTGGTGGTGGACTGCGCCCACGGCGCGGCCTCCGCGGTGGCCCCGCGCGCCTACCGCGCGGCCGGCGCCCGGGTGATCGCCATCAACGCCGACCCCAACGGCCTGAACATCAACGACAACTGCGGGTCGACGCACCTGGATTCGCTGCGCGCGGCGGTCGTCGCGCACCGCGCCGACCTGGGCCTGGCGCACGACGGCGACGCCGACCGGTGCCTGGCCATCGACGCAGGAGGCAACCTGGTCGACGGCGACCACATCATGGTGGTGCTCGCGACGGCGATGCACGAGGCCGGCGAGCTGGCGTCCAAGACGCTGGTCACCACCGTGATGAGCAACCTGGGCCTGCACCTGGCCATGCGCTCGGCGGGAATCACGGTGCGCACCACCGGTGTTGGCGACCGTTACGTCGTGGAGGAGTTGCGGGCCGGCGACTACAGCCTGGGCGGCGAGCAGTCCGGGCACATCGTGATGCCCGCGCTGGGTTCGACCGGTGACGGCATCGTCACCGGCCTGCGGCTGATGAACCGCATGGTGCAGACCGGCTCGTCGCTGGCCGAGCTGGCCTCGGCCATGCAGACGTTGCCACAGGTACTGATCAACGTCACCGTCGCCGACAAGGACACCGCCGCCAGCGCGCCCGCGGTTCAGACCGCCCTCGGGCAGGCCGAGGCCGAGCTGGGCGACACCGGCCGAATCCTGTTGCGCCCCTCAGGAACCGAACCGATGATCCGCGTCATGGTGGAAGCGCCGGAAAAGGACACCGCCGCGCGGATCGCCACCCGGGTCGCCGAAGCGGTCAGCGACGCGCTGTAGATCTCCTAACCCAGCGGAACCCCGCCGCGTCGGCGGGCGTCGGATAAGGCATGAAATCCGTTGGGGGAACACGACCCTTTGCCGTCACCCGGTTCGACGCGCCGGCCACACAGCGGGTCGCCAATCAATTCGCCATGGCGGCCGACTTCATCGACCGCGCGGTGAGCGATCACCTGGCCAGGCTGGCGTTCGGCGAGGCCGCCGCGGGGCGGGCGCACACCGCGCGCGGTGACGCCCTGCGCGTCGAAGTCGAGCGGCTGGTGGCGCAGGTGTCGCAGTGGGGGCGCGCGTCGGGGGAGATCGCCGTCGCGCTGCGGTCCAGCGCCGAACGCTACGCCGACGCCGACCTGTATGCCGCGGCGCGGATCGCCTAGCCGATGGCCGACCGGTTGGACGTGGCCGCCCGGCTCGCCGAGGGCCGGGATTTTGTCGAGCACACCCAGGCCTATGTGCAGGCCTGTCATGCGTTGGGCTACGAAAACGCTGATCTGACAACGCATCCCGCCCGCGTCCGGGAGTGGTATGCGGGCGAGGACGGCCTGGACCTGCGCGCGCTGGACCGCGACTGTGCGGAGCTGCGGGCGGCGGGCGTGGTGGCGGCCGAAGCGTTGCGCATGCAGCGCGCCCAGGTGGCCGAGCTGGCCGCGGCGTGGACGGGCCCGGGCGGGGACGCCGCGGTGCAGCTGTTGCAACGGCACTGCGACGCCGCGGACGCCGTTGCCAGCGAACTGCGCGCGGCGGCCCAACGGTACGAGTCACTCCGCGACAACCTGTGGTACCTGGTCGATTCGGAGGTGGCGACCGTCATCACCGTCGACGACCGGGTGCGTGCCCACCGGCCGGCATGGCTCGCCGCCGCTGCCGCCGTCATGGCCGGGGATCGAGACGGCCCGGCGGACGTGATCCGCCAGCAGGTAATGCCCTACGTGGACAACGACATTCGCAACGACTGGTTGACCGCGGTGCGGTCGGCGTCGGACGGGGTCGACACGTCCTACGCCATGGTCATCGACAAGATGGCCGCCGTCCCGACGGCGCGCTTCGAACTTCCCGGTGATCTCGGAACCGGTGTTGCGCCGGTGCCGCTCGCCCCGCCGGCGCAACCCGCACCGACGTTGGCCGCCGCCGCGCCGCTCACCGCCGCGCCCGTACCGGTCACCGCCGCACCGGATTCGGTGAGTCCGGCGCCGGCGCCCGTCGCTGCCGCGCCGCCGCCTCCCGCGGACTGGGGCGCCGGGATCCGCGATGCCCTGGGCATGCCGGCGGACGGCCTGGGCGGACTCGGTGACCTGGGCGGCGGACTCGGTGGTGGCGATCTGGGCGGAGGGCTCGGCGGCGGTGGTCTCGGCGGTGGGGGCGGGCTGCTCGGGCTGGCCGGCCAACTCATCGTGCGGTGGGCGCCTTGGCGTCGGCGTCCTCGAGATCTTGTGGGTGGAACGGGGTTTCGTCCAAGCCATCCTCGCCACCGTCGGTGAAGGGGTCCGCGCCGTCCGGCCCGTCACCCGCCGATCCAATCAGCCCGCCCACCGCATCGATGAGTTGGCCGGCCAGCCCGAGCAGCCCGCCCCCACCGCCGAGACCACCGCCGCCGAGCCGGCGCCGCAGGCCGACCAGGCGAAAACGCCGTGCGAGATTGCCGCCGACCAGCTTCCGCAGGCGGGGCAATGACCGCTCAGACGGGCCGCAGCCGCAAAGCCTCCTCGACGAAGCGCATGGATTCGGCCCGGTCGGTGGACAGCGGGTTCACCAACAGCGTGGTCACCCCGGCCTGGGCGAAGGCGGCCATGCGTTCGGCGACGTATCCGCGCGGGCCGATCAGCGACATGCCGCGCACCAACTCGTCGGGCACCGCGTCGATGGCCTCCTGCTTGCGGCCGGACAGGTACAGCTCCTGGATCCGGTCGGCGACCTCGCCGAACCCGTAGCGCGTCGCCAGATTGTGGTAGAAATTGCGGCCTTTGGCGCCCATCCCGCCGATGTAGAGGCCCAGCTGCGGCTTGACCCAGGCCAGCCGCTCGTCGAGGTTCTCGCCGATGGCCAGCGACGCGTGCACCATCACATCGAGCGGCCCCAGCGCGGGATCGCGTTTGGCGGCACCGGCCGCCAGGGACTCGCCCCAGATCGAGTCGGCCTTGTCCGGCAGATAGAAGACGGGCTGCCAGCCCTCGGCGATCTCGGCGGTGAGCTCGACGTTCTTGGGCCCCAGCGCGGCGATGCTGACCGGAATGCGTTCGCGCACCGGGTGATTGATGAGCTGCAGCGGCTTGCCCAATCCCGTGCCGCGATCCGCGGGCAGCGGCAGCTGATAGTGCTTGCCGTCGTACTGCACGCGTTCGCGCCGCCACACCTTGCGGCAGATCTCCACGATCTCGCGGGTGCGCCCGATCGGGGCGTCGAACGGGACGCCGTGGAACCCCTCGATCACCTGCGGCCCGGAGGTGCCGATGCCGAGGCGGAAACGCCCGTCCGACACGTAATCCAGCCCCGCGGCGGTCATCGCCAGCAGCGACGGGGTGCGGATGTAGATGGGCAACACCCCGGAGGCCAGCTCGACCGAGTTGGTCTTGGCGGCCAGGTATCCCAGCTGGCTGATCGCGTCGAAGGCATACGCCTCGGCCACCACCGCGACCTCGATGCCGGACTTCTCGAGTTCGACCACGCGATCCACGGCCTCGTGAAAGCCGCCCGAATAGTTCAGAGCGATCCCGATTCTCATCACTGACACTTACCACGCTGCCGCGCGGCCCAAGGCCGTCAGCCCGCCGAAGTGCCCGTCCAGTACTCCGCGAACCGCTGACCGTCGGCGGCGAGGCGCAGGATGTCGTTGCCGGTGAACGAGACCGGTCCGTCCGGGCCCAGGCCGGTGCCCACCCAGCGGCCCGCGACCAGGTCACCGTCACACAGCGGGCCGAGCTCGATGGCAAAACTCAAGTCCGAGAACATGTTTCGGGTCTGCTCGACCATCTGTGCGAGCTCCTGGGGTCCGCAGACCTCCCGGCCCGGCCAATGACCCACGAAGTCGTCGGTGACGATCTCGGGCGCGATGGGCGCGCCGTTCCACAGCTCGATGATCCAGCGGTCGTAGAGCGCTTGCACGGTCGACATACCGGGGCAATTACCCCGTCGGCTGCGCCTTCTCACTTCAGCAGGGCGACGATCTTGTCTTCCGTGGGAATCGCTTCGGCCTCGGGGTCGATCGCGTCGGTGCGCGGCAGGTGCACGTCGGGGTCGGCGAAATCACGGTACTTCTTGTCGCCGGCCAGCGCATACAGCAGGTAGCCGGTCAGCAGCGCCCGAACCGACCGCTGCGTGCGCCGGTGCGGTCCGGCCAGACCCACCACCTTGGTCAGCCGTCGTCCCTCGACCAGGCCATCGGGTTCGGCCTTGCTGACGATGCGCAGCGTCGCCGCGTCCCACACGTCGGCGAGCGGCCACGCATGCGAGTTCAGGGCTTTCGGATCGCCCGGCGCGGCGAAGATCACCCCGGGAACCTGCAGCGTCGCGGCCGGCTGCTGGGCCGGCGGACTGGTGACGCTCGGAAAGATCGCCGCCACCGCCGCGGGCTTGGCCGGCATGCCGGCCGCGGCGAACACCGCCGCCGAGCCGCCGAAACCGTGACCGGCCACGCCGAGCTTGGCCGGATGCACGCTGATCTTGCCGGGGCCCAGGCGCACCCCCGAGACGATGTCCAGGGCGGTGCCCAGATCGAAGGCGAAGTTGAGCACCGACGGCGCCAGGCCGCGCTGGGTGTCGGGCGCGCCGGCCACGATGCCCCACGACGCGAGGTGCTCGAGCAGGTTCGAATACCGGGCCGCACCGGCGAGCCAATCGTGGCCGAACGCCACCCCGGGCAGATTCAGCCCCTCCTCGGGGGTGTACACCACCCCCGGCAGCCCGGCAAAGGCCAGGTCACCACGCAAAACCCGATGCGGACCACGGCGGCTGAGAGCTGCGACGAGCTTGCGGATGCGGGCCACGCGTTGACGTTAGCGCATCCTTCGGCTAGGCCCTGACCTCGAGGACACCCACCCGCCACAGCGCCGCGTAGAGCTGATGCAGCGGGATGGACAGCAAGCGGGTGGTCATGGCCATCAAGGGGTCCGTGGGACTGGCCGCGGGCTGCCGGCGCGGCGAGGCCGGTTGCGTGGCTGCCGACGCCGTCGCGGCGGGCACCACGTCGTCGTAGCGAACTGCGGTCATGATTGCCTCCCATGGCGCCCGGCGGGCGGTCGGAGAAAGTTACGCATCTCAATACGACCCGTTGCACAATTCCCGGTTAACAACCACTGACAACAAAAATTCATTGCTCGGCTAAAAGCGTGGTCCCAGGTAGCCAGATCATCTGACTGATACCGAATGAAATCCCTACTGCAAACGGATGACCGCGGCTGCGTGGCCGACAAGCTGTGCGATCGTGATCGGTCTGGCTTCAAGCAGCTCGTCCTTCCGCGGCTTTCCGGTTATTTCCATCCTTTGCTGACATTTCAAATATTAGGGCGATGTGTCCCGCGGACGTTGGTCCGACACGAAACCGTCACAAATACACCGGGTGAAAAATGTTCCCGCCGTTTATGACGGTTGAGTGAATGGCGGAGGTGCCCAGGGCGCCGGGCTCATGGGCGGCGGAACCAGAACCGGCGGTAGGGCAAGGTCACAGCCGGCCCTTTGCGCAGGTGGGCGGCCCAACCCCGGCCGCGGAGTGCGGGGTCGGTGCCGCGCCTGCACTACCCTGTTCAGAATGTGCGGAATCGTCGGCTATGTCGGGCAGCAGCCCGCCTGCGAGGTCGTCATGGCCGCGCTGCGCCGGATGGAGTACCGCGGCTACGACTCGTCTGGCGTCGCCCTGGCCAATGGTGACGGCACGCTGACGATCAGCCGTCGCGCCGGCCGGCTGGCCAACCTGGAAGAGGCGGTCGCCCAGATGCCGCCGTCGTCGCTGACCGGGACCACCGGTCTGGGCCACACCCGGTGGGCCACCCACGGTCGTCCGACCGACCGCAACGCGCACCCGCACCGCGACGCCGCCGGCAAGATCGCCGTGGTCCACAACGGCATCATCGAGAACTACGCCAACCTGCGCCACGAACTAGAGGCCCAGGGCGTCGAGTTCGCCAGCGACACCGACACCGAGGTCGCGGTGCATCTGGTGGCGCAGGCGTATCGGCACGGCGACACCGCGGGCGATTTCGCCGCGTCGGTGCTCGCGGTGCTGCGCCGCCTGGACGGCCACTTCACGCTGGTGTTCGCCAACGCCGACGAACCCGGCACCATCGTCGCCGCCCGCCGCTCCACCCCGCTGGTCATCGGCATCGGCGAGGGCGAGATGTTCGTCGGCTCCGACGTGGCGGCGTTCATCCCGCACACCCGCAACGCCATCGAACTCGGCCAAGACCAGGCCGTGGTGATCACCGCGGACGGTTACCGGATCACCGACTTCGACGGCAACGAGGATTTGGGGCCCGGGGCATACCGCGAGTTCCACATCGATTGGGACCTGGCCGCCGCCGAGAAGGGCGGCTACGAGTACTTCATGCTCAAGGAGATCGCCGAGCAGCCCGCCGCGGTGGCCGACACCCTGCTGGGACACTTCGTCGACGGCCGGATCGTCCTCGACGAACAGCGCCTGTCCGATCAGGAGCTCCGCGAGATCGACAAGGTGTTCGTGGTCGCCTGCGGCACCGCCTATCACTCCGGGCTGCTGGCCAAGTACGCGATCGAGCACTGGACGCGGCTGCCGGTCGAGGTCGAGCTGGCCAGCGAATTCCGGTATCGCGACCCGGTTTTGGACCGCAGCACCCTGGTGGTCGCCATCTCGCAGTCCGGCGAGACCGCGGACACGCTCGAGGCGGTCCGGCACGCCAAGGAGCAGAAGGCCAAGGTGTTGGCCATCTGCAACACCAACGGCTCGCAGATCCCGCGCGAGTGCGACGCCGTGCTGTACACCCGGGCCGGCCCGGAGATCGGGGTGGCCTCCACCAAGACGTTCCTGGCGCAGATCACCGCCAACTATCTGGTGGGGCTGGCGCTGGCGCAGGCCCGGGGCACCAAGTACCCCGACGAGGTGCAGCGCGAATACCACGAGCTGGAAGCGATGCCGGACCTCGTCGCGCGGGTGATCGCGACCATCAAGCCGGTGGCCGCGCTGGCCTACCAGTTCGCCCAGTCCCCGACGGTGCTGTTTCTGGGCCGCCACGTCGGCTACCCGGTGGCGCTCGAAGGTGCACTGAAACTCAAGGAATTGGCCTACATGCACGCCGAGGGGTTCGCCGCCGGTGAGCTCAAGCACGGCCCGATCGCGCTGATCGAGGACGATCTGCCGGTCATCGTCATCATGCCGTCCCCCAAGGGGTCGGCCGTGCTGCACGCCAAGCTGCTGTCCAACATCCGCGAGATCCAGGCGCGCGGCGCGATCACCATCGTGATCGCCGAGGAAGGCGACGACACCGTGCGCCCCTACGCCGATCACCTGATCGAAATCCCGTCGGTGTCAACGCTTTTGCAGCCGCTGCTGTCGACCATCCCGCTGCAGGTGTTCGCCGCGTCGGTGGCGCAGGCCCGCGGCTACGACGTGGACAAGCCGCGAAACCTGGCCAAGTCCGTCACCGTCGAATAGGCGCGAAGCAGCTCGCGCCGCTTCCTCCGTATCACCGGCGAATACGCAGCCGATCCATTACATTGCCCTGGGAAAGCTTTTGCGGCAGGTGGGTTGGGCTACGTCCGTACGGGAGGAAGTATGCGATCGGCCGGCACGAAGTACGGCGTCGTAGGTCTTGTCGTCCTCATCCTCGCGGCATACGTGGTAGCCGTCGCGATGTACGCGCAGAGCGGTACCGGACGACGTCTGGACGTCGCCGCTCCGGCCGTCGACGGCGACAAGCCGTCGGCGATCATCAACGTCGAAGACATCCAGTCCAACAACAGCGTGCTCGCCGTCAACCTGGCATTCAATCCCGGATCGGCGTTGCTGGACCCGAAAACCCACCACCTCAAGGACGATCTGAGCCTGCGCGTGCGTTCCTCGGCGATGCCGTCCCGGCACACCTGGACCAAGGGCATGCTGCCCGGCCTGATGGCGGTCCCGCTGACCATCGCGGGCCAGATCGAGCGGTGGCCCTTCGACCAATATCGCTCGGGGCCGATCGAAGTCGAAATCTTCTACGGCCCGGACACCGACCGGGCGCCCGACCATGTGCCGGTGACCTTCGTCGACCACCTGTCCGGGTGGCGGCTGTCCGCCACCAGGTCCCAGGCGGACGGTCCCTACCGGCTGAACGTGCGGCGCTCGCTGAGCACCGCGGCGTTCGCCATCGTCATCCTCGGCGTGCTGATCACGATCGCCAGCCTGGCCCTCGTCGTGGCGATTCAGACGGCGCGCGACCGGCGGCCGTTTCAGCCGCCGATGACGACCTGGTACGCGGCGATGCTGTTCGCGGTGGTGCCGCTGCGCAACGCGCTACCCGGCTCGCCGCCGTTCGGCAGCTGGGTCGACATCACCGTCGTCATCTGGGTGCTGGTCGCGCTGGCGGTCTCGATGATTCTCTACATCGGCTGCTGGTGGCGGCATTTGAAGCCGCCGCCCGCCGCCGCACCGGCGGTACCGGCGCCCGCACCGGCGGAACCGGCACCGGCCAAGTAGCCGGACGCCGGCGGCGTGTTTGCCGCCGAAGCTGTCCGGCGCCGCGGCCCGCGTGCGAAGGTTGAGTCGTGGCGCATCCATCGGTTCGCAGGCGAGTGCGCAGCATGACGCTGGCGGTCTGGCACTACGTCACTAGCGCGCCGCTGACCTATGGCTGGTTGTTGGTGCTGATGATCACCACGATCATCCAGACCCATCTCACCGGCAGGGAGCTGCACTCGGTACTGCTGCACCGCTCCACCAACATTCACGAACTGGGCAGGGATCCGCTCGATGTCCTGTTCTCCAGCCTGCTGTGGATCGACGGCAAGAACTTCGAGCCCTACCTGCTGCTGTTCACCCTGTTTCTCGCGCCGGCCGAACACTGGCTCGGCCAGCTGCGCTGGCTCACAGTGGGATTGAGCTCGCACATCCTGGCCACCTACATCAGCGAAGGCATCCTCTACTTCGCGATCGAGGACCATGACGCCCCGCAACGGCTGGTGCACGCCCGCGACATCGGGGTCAGCTATTTTCTGGTCGGCGTGATGGCCGTGCTGACCTACCACATCGCCCGGCCATGGTGCTGGGGCTATCTCGGGGTGCTGTTCGTCATCTTCGGTTTCCCGCTGATCACCATGGGTAACGAACTGAACTTCACCGCCATCGGGCACTTCACCTCGATTCTGATCGGCCTGTGCTTCTACCCGATGACGCGCACGCGTTCCAAGGGCAGCCGGCAGCTCGGTCCGGCGCGCCTGCGGGGCATCGTGCGCCGCCGCGTGCCGCCGGCCACCCCGAGCTGATGCCGGCGCCCGCGCGCAACCGAAAAACCGTGGGCGCCAAGCCCCCGCGACGGTGCCACGTAATCTGACTCTGATGCGGCATTACTACTCGGTAGACGCGATCCGCCAGGCCGAAGCGCCACTGCTGGCCAGCCTGCCCGACGGCGCTTTGATGCGACGCGCGGCCTACGGGCTGGCCACCGAGATCATCGGCGAGTTAGCGGCGCGCACGGCGGGGCCGGTGATTGCGCCGGTCGCCGCGTCGATGCCGCTGGGGATGTCGACGGCGATCACCGGGATTCGGGCATCGTTGACGGCGGCGAACACCTCGGCCGCGGCGGGCCGCAGCGCTCCGGAGCCGGAGATGCCCACCACGCCGTCGATGACGAGATCGGTTGTCGGCGAGACGCTTTCGACGACGCGACCGCCGGCCTTTCGGAACGCCGCCAGGCCTTTGCGGTGGGTGCGCTCCGGGTTGAGCAGGATCGCGTCGGCGGCCGCGCCGCGACGGCGCAGGAAGGTGGCCGCCCACAACGCGTCTCCGCCGTTGTCTCCGGAGCCGATGACCGCGCACACACGTCGCCCGGTTACCCCGCCGGTGCGCGCCGCTAACTCGCCGATGATCTCGGTGGCCAGCCCGTAGGCCGCGCGTCGCATCAAAGCGCCGTCGGGCAG